>DAHZQE010000209.1:0-3616 GCA_027409005.1 Ferrimicrobium sp.
GTTAAGCGACACTTTGACACACACACTTCAGCCCATGAAAGCGACGAGGGATGTGTAATATAAATGGCAGGCCGACTGTGTACAAGGGGGGAGGGACTTTGTCGCAGAAACAGTAATGACAGCGGGTTCGGGCGAGATAAACTTTCTCGATGAGACGTACAAAAAGCAAATGTTCCACAGCCCGCCGCCTCCGAAAGACTTGCATCGCACCCTCTTTACGGCACTTGCACATTCGTCCCGTTAGCCTGCGTTTTTCCCTCCTCAACCTCGTACTCTCCCGGCTTGTACTCCCTTACGACATCACACCACCCGAACTCATCCTTCACCTTTCCACTCTGGATGCCCTTCAATTGCGCCAAGAGTTTCAGGATGGCTGGTCCTGGCTCCTCGCCCTTCAAATAAGTAAACTTCTCGCTCTTGCTCCGCATGGTAATGCTCCTGATCGGGACCAACGCAGCCGCCGTCCCGGCTGCGATCACTTCGTTGAACTTCGATAGCTCTTCGTAAGGAATCGACCGCCTCTCGACTTTCCAGCCCCAACTTTGCGCGATCTCACAGACCGATGTCCCGGTAACGGACTTGATCACGTTCTTCGAATCAGGAACGACCAGCGTGCAGCCTTCAGGCGAGTCAGGAGTTCCATGGATGCCGATGAAAGCTGATGTCGAGAACTCGTCGATCTCAGAGCGGGTCTTGCTGTCCAGATGTAGCGTAATGCCGAAGCCTTCGGCGTATGCTTTCTGAGAATGCCGCAGCACGGGAGCGTAGTTGCCTCCGATCTTGGCCGAGCCAGTGCCCTCCGGTGCTGAGCGGTCGAAGTCCTCAAGTATTAGAGCATCGACTGGATGGGTACCATGGTAGACGCCTGTGGGCAGCACATAAACGACAAACGTGTACTCCTCTGGCGGATTCAGTCCCAATTGCGCTGAGCTGCCAAAGACGAGGGGGCGGATATACATGGCCGCGCCTGTCCGGTGAGGTGGCACGTATTCTGCATTCAGACTCACAGCCATGCGAACGCATTCTAGCCAATGCTCCCGCGGGACAGGCGGGATGGAGATGAAGTCGCTGCTGTATGCTTGCCGGTCTGCATTCTGCTGAGGTCGGAAGATCTGGATTTTCTGGTCCGAAGGGTGGCGGAAGGCCTTCAGACCTTCGAAGGTCTGTTGACCGTAGTTGAGACCAGGAGCGAAGCCGTGGATGCGTAAGTATGGATCTTCGACGAATTTCGGTGTCGTCCATTTGCCCGATGATTTCGAGAAGTGCGATTCGATGTGGCCATTGACTGCAGCAGGTCAGATGGACGAGGCTACAGTATAGAAAGACGAGATGTACCTTCACGGACCCGGAAGCCAATGTCGTCCCAATCTAGTTGCGATTAGCGATCTCGTGAGATAGAGGGTTTCTTGAGCCTACCAATGGTGTTGACGGGAGGTGGTGGGAAAGACGGCATGACGGCGGCAACACGGTGTATCTAATTGTCGAAATCGATGCTCCTTGGTGCTTAGTGTATGCCTGTATTGTAATCCCGGATTGTAATCAAAGCGTCTTGCAGAAGGGCGCCGGACTATCACAGCAACGAGCAGCAACACAAACAATATTTCATTGCTCACTGTCCGACCTCGGCGGAGCGTCGAGAGACTCTGCACGAGCCCAGACAGCCCAGGCCCCACCGTCGCCTCACTCCACAAGCTGTGGCTGAGGAGATCGTGGCGTTCGGCGACCCTTAATTTATTGTTGGATCACCTTTGTATCAAACACGCTTCGCTCGTACTCCCACGCACTTGCTGGCCATGTCGCGATAATGCTTTCTTCCGCCGCGAGGACGGCGTGCTATTGATTCCAACACCATTGCTAGGCACACTGCGCCATGCCTTCCGCCAGATACCTTCACAACCGCTACCTCGTGCTCCTCCTCGTTGGGGCGGCCATCTTCACGTTCGTCTTCCTCTCCTCGTCCAGCGCCAGCCCGCCTCGTCCGCAGTCGCATCAGGTTCTGGATGCCAAACCTGTCAGCCATGTCACGACTCTGTCGCCCGAACCGATCATGCCAAAGCTCGGCAATGAGACCGCGAAGGCTGAGCTGGGTCGCGCGACCTGGAAGTACTTCCACACGGTCATGGCGCGCTTCCCAGTCAAGCCAAGCGTCGACGAGAGCGAATCGCTGAGGACTTACATTCATCTCTTCACGCGCCTATACCCTTGCGGCGAGTGTGCGCAACACTTCTCAGAGATTCTGGAGAAGTTCCCGCCGCAGGTCTCCAGCAGAAGTGCGGCCGCAGTATGGGCATGCCATGTGCACAACGAGGTCAACAAAAGCCTGAACAAAGACATCTTCGATTGTGCCAATATCGGTGATTTCTATGACTGCGGGTGCGCGGAGGATGAAGATGAAGCCGAGGGAGAGCCGACTGCGCATAGCCCTGTCGCTCAGTCTAGAGAGAAGCCGGAGATGAGCAAAGAGAGGATTGCGGAGTTGACGGGCGAGAGCGGGAGAGACTTCAACGTCGATTTGATGCACATCAATACTCAGAGATGAGGGCTAGAGCAGTCGTGAGGCTGGATTAGGCTCATGGCTGCGCAGCGAAGGGCCGACGCATGGTGCTCAGAAGCGGCGGGCACGAGGGACGGCTCCCACTTATCCAGCTCCTTCCGCTCGACTTGACGCTTGTGACCCGCTGTTCGGAGATGGGATGCAGTTGCGAGATCATCAGACAGAACTCCATGGCCACGGCCCCCGGCGCAGTGGTCAGACCAACGCTGGACGAGGATACGGGCTGGCTCCTGGACATTGCCTAGCAGACCCCTACCTTACTCCTACAACTTCAAGAAGTCCCTGATCTCCTTGATCATGAATTCGGTATCCTCCTTCCTGCCACCACCGCCGCCAGCAATATGGCCCCATACCGTCTCAATGACCGCGAGCCTCCCATTCTTCAGGTGCTTCACTTCCTCTACGTTGTCCTCCGGCGGGAAATACTGGTCTGTCCGACTCGGCATGATCAGACAGCAGGCTTTTATCCTGCCCAGTGTCTTCGCCAGATCACCTTGATCCTCTTTGTGGTATACCGTAATATCACCATGCTGCCACGTCCACAGCAACGCCAATAGGTCATTCGCATCGCCCATACCTCCGGACCAGTTTGCTTCAAGATATGCTTCTAGGTCCTTGTATCCGGCTTGCTCCCAGCATTTCTCTCTGAACCAACCTTGACTCAGCGCCCAAGCGGAATAGACCCGCGAGAAGGCTCTCGTACCCGCCTTTACCGGCTCGGAGTAATGCCCGTCATGGAAGTCTTTCGAGCACGTCAAAGCATGCTTTGGTCCTTCGAGGAAACACCAATTGTGCGCCGATGTCCGGGCAGAGCCAGCTATGCACACCATGTTCTCCACGAAGTCTGGGAACAAGGTACTCATATGATAAGCCTGCTGTCCGCCCATGCTGAAGCCACAGTACAAATACAACTTCTTCACCCCCAGCCCTTCCGTACACAGCGCATGCTGCAACCGCATGTTGTCCTCGTACGTCGTCTTTGGGAAGTTGGGCCCATTCCATGGCTCAGGCGTATTCGACGGTGAAGAAGACTCGGAGCCGCCTATAAGGCCGGTCACGATC
>DAHZQE010000211.1:0-8851 GCA_027409005.1 Ferrimicrobium sp.
TATCGTCCCCGGTACTGCCCATGCCACTAGGGTCATGAAACTACGGCCGTTGTGTAGGTAGCTCCGCGTTGGTGAACTCGGGATCGCGGTAATATCGACGCCAGATGAGACGATATAGCGGGATTTTCTCTGGAATCCTACGAAGACCAGGGATTACTGGAACAAAGAGCAGGGCGAGACTCAACACGGTCATAATGGCCAGCACCTCTACGTCTACATTGTCAGAGTTTGACATCGGTGGGACCTGATACCACATGGTGTAGAGCCACATCCATGGCTGCCCCGGCCAGGATCCTGTCTCATTCATCACACCCCACTGGTTGCCCTCTAGATGGTCAGCGCTAACAATTTGGTTCCAATAGCTCTTGGGTTGCGCAACTACCGAGTCCCCAATGAACATCACCGGGTTTGTGTAGTTCGTGGTATAGAAACTCGACTGGGTGAGGAGCTGTGCGTCGAGAGCACCTGATTGCGCCATAGCTAGGAGGTGGGTCATCAACTCAGGAACGGGCCCCGCTGAGGGCATGTGTGCGATCACAGCTGAGCTACTGAGAGACAGCCTGTTCATACGAGTCTGATAGTTGCTGACCCAGCGAGCCTCGGTTGCCTTCGATGCGTGTTCATAGGTCGCAATTGCCGCCGTCAGCGTCGGAAAGCCAGGCAAGGTAGATAGTGGGTTCAGCACAAAGTCCTTCGCAGTGTTGATCGGGTACTTGACGCCAAAGAACTTCTGAAGCGACACCGGACCAAGCGACTGCAGCGATCCGGTTCCTGTGTTGTAAGGCGGTCCATAGGTCGCGGTTGTGCTCGTTCCATTCAACTCTGTTAGGGCAATATCAATGAACCCCGCAGGCTGCGCCGTTGCCCAGGCCTGAACCGTTATCGGAGGAACATCTGGTGACGAGAATGTGATTGCAAGGATGAAGACCAAGACGAGCACTATCACAAAACCAATCGTCGCCTCCTTAAGGATGTCGTAGTGACGCAGCGGTCCGCGCCATGGCTTGCTGTACCTTCGTTCGCTCTCGCTCCACCGGCTCACTGCCCCACCTCCATCGCGTTTCCCTTAGTGCCGTTCCCCTGGTCCAGGGTGACAGCCGCAGTCGAGTTGTCTCCGTCGACCCCGAGATGAGCGGCCTCTGCGCCAATCGGAGGGACTACCCCCCGAATACGGACCATAAGCACATGAATCCCGACAATTAGCACCAAGACGATAGGCACCACGACAATATGCAACATTAGGGCCTGGCCAAAGTTCATCGCATTGAAGAAGGCGCCTATGCCGCCCGAGTTGAAGGCATCCTTTGACTCGAATGCAATCCACTGGGAGTCGAAATTGGTCTGTGAGAGGTATCCCGTGAACGCCTCCACTATCGAGACCAGGAACGCCAACACGCCAGTCATCCAGGTTAACCATCGCTTTCCACGCCATGCTGCCATCCAGAATTTTGCCCAGAGATGAACGGTCATAAAGCCCATAAACAGCTCCACCGACCACAGATGTAATGAGTTAACAAAGAGGCCAACATTGCTCACGTGCCACCACGTCGGTCCCTCAAGAGCAAGCACCATACCACTCAAAATCGCGACGATAAGAGCCCCGATGGTTAAAACGCCAAAGACGTATACCCACGACGACACATAGGAAGGTTGCCCATCTGGTAGTAATTTATCTGGGGGAAGGTACTTTAGACCAAGGCGTCGACCGCGACCAGTCCAACCCCCAGGAGCCTCTTCGTCAGCGTCCATAGGAGCCGGTTGGTAGCTTTTGCGCTTTATCGGTTTGCCCTTCAGGAACGGGACGCTAATCGCGAGCACAAAGAGCACTACCAAGACAACGATGACGATAAAGTTCGCCGCCGAAATCAAGATGAAACCCCAATGAATGTAATGATCAGGATGGTTGAGGTTGACAATCGCCCCAACAATCGGATGACCGTGCATAGCGGTATCCTTCCTAGCGCCTACGCGCGAACGACTTACCCAACAGCAGAGTTACCCAACACGGGAAGCTCTATCATCAATCCTATGTAGCATTTAAGAGCTTCGTTAGGGACTTTGGTCACACAAAACACAGGCGTTCGCTCCCGATAACCGCTCGACGAGCGAGGACGAAGTGCGCACAAGCCGGACTCCATCGAGCGGTAACACGTAGATGCCAACGAATGATAATCACCATCAAACTGGCGTGATAATACTCACCCCTTCGGAATCTGCGACCATGGAAGTTCTTTGTCGGAGCGGGGCTCGCCAGCCAGGCCTAGAACTCGTTCGCCAAGAATATTGCGCATCACCTCGGAGGTACCTCCTTCGATGGTGTTGGCCCGGGAACGCAGAAACGCCTGCGTCGCCGTGCGCTGAGACGTGTCACCGTGGACACCAGCAAACTCTGGCCGTCGCATTGTATAATCGGGGTAGAACAATGAATCCTCCTGCTGGGTGTCGACACAGAACTCATAGATCTTCTGGTTGAGTTCGGCGTTCGCCAGCTTGACCACCGAACCTTCAGGACCCGGATTACCCTGTTGACGCTGGGCGGCAGCTCGTAGCGAGGTGAGTCTCAGTGCCTCGGATCCGCACCAAAGCTGCATGAGCTGATCGAGTGAATCGACTGGGCTACCCCTCATGCCAAAGGTGTGCAGCGCTTCCGCAATGGCTCCGCCGCTACGAGGGAGAACCAATCCACCAATCGAGGCACGTTCGTTCATAAGCGTAGTGATGGCAACCGACCACCCATTTCCAACCTCACCCAGTCGCATGCTATCGGATATATGAACCTCGGTTAGGTAAACCTCGTTGAACTCGGCTTCGCCGGTAATCTGACGCAAAGGCCGCACCTCGACTCCTGCTGCTTGCATGTCGAGTACGAAATAGGTCAGCCCTCTGTGCTTGGGCGCATCAGGATCGCTGCGCGCCACCAACATCCCCCAACGAGCGACATGAGCAAGGGTGGTCCACACCTTCTGCCCACTCACAATCCACTCGTCACCGTCCCTGACTGCACGCGTTGCAAGTGAAGCGACGTCCGATCCAGCACCAGGTTCAGAGAACAGTTGACACCAGATCTCTTCACCCGTGAAGAGCGGGCGCAAAAGACGGCGCTGGAGCTCCAACGATCCATAGGTCATGACCGTTGGCGCACCCATACCCACACCAATCGGATTACTAGCGAAGGCGGCCGGCACGTTCGCGTCCGCCAGTATCTCGTCGACAATACCTTGAAGAGCTGGGCTCGCCCCACGGCCACCTAAGCCCGTTGGGTGATGCACAAACGCGAGTCCCCGGTCGTACTGCTCGCCGCGAAAGGAGATCCCTCCAACCTCCTGGAAGTCAACCTCGTCCAAAAGGCTTATCGTGGCTGACCTTATCTCTTGTTCGCTGATCGTCATCTGCCCCTCCTCGGCTTCAGCCTAGCAAACAGTTGGTGGTATCACAGAGCACGACCCACTGCCTTACATGCGTCTGCTTAGCGCAAGCGTGAGGCGATGTCACTTCGAAGTTCCCTAATTTGTCCAACCCAATGCGATGCCAGCGCGTGGTAGTCACTCCCATGCTCCATCAGGTGATGGAGTTGCGTATGCATC
The DNA here is from genome assembly GCA_027409005.1 of Ferrimicrobium sp. GTDB lineage: Bacteria > Actinomycetota > Acidimicrobiia > Acidimicrobiales > Acidimicrobiaceae > Ferrimicrobium. The sequence goes on from DAHZQE010000211.1 coordinate 3,585, forward strand.
GAAGCAGCAGTTGCAAAGCTTCTCAACTCACTCCATCGGCCCTGCCTTATCTCAAACCAGTCAAAGAAAGGACACACGTGCGAAGAGCCGTCACCCAGGCGATCTAAGTGTCCGACGATGAGCGCGTCATTGAGCAATAGAAAGTCCTCGACTGCAAAAACTCGACTCGGAAGATGTAGCAGCTCACCTCGGTCGAGGATGCCAAGGAAGGCCTCCAGATCGATCGGGCGCGAGTAGAGATAACCCTGGACTAACTGACCCCCCAGGTGAATCCAGCGAAAAAGCTCGTCAGTCGTCTCTACGCCCTCGGCAACGACACGAATGCCTGCAATCCTGGCGAGAAAACTGAGCGAGCTCACTACGGCAAATGAATTGACATCCATACCGAATCGAGAGATGAAAGACCGATCGATCTTTAATTCATCGACATCTAATAGGGCAACGTTGCTAAGCGATGCGTAACCAGTGCCAAAGTCGTCAACCGAGACTGCAACACCAACGGAGTGTAACATCGCGATCATGGCACGAGCCGAAGCTAAATCATCGAGAGCTACATCCTCGGTGATCTCGATGGTGAAGTGCCATGGCGTCTCGGCCGCAAAGAGCGCCACGTCATCTGCGAAATGGGAGGACAGAAAGTGGGAAGGTGTCACGTTCAGCGAGACGTTGATGTCGGGATGGCCATATGCGACGAGTCGATGATGAACCGCCAGTGCCGATTTGATGGCGTGATTTCCAAGCATTCTTGCTAACTCCGGATCACTTTTTACCTCCTTGAGCACCGACTCAAGCGGCACGCCATCCCAACGCATTAACAGCTCAACACCAACAATCATGCCCGTGGTACCGTTAACCTTGGGCTGGAGTGCAAACCGGAGATCTCCACTCTCAATAGCAGCTGGCAAACGATCGCGAACCTGGCGACGCAACTCAATGGAGCGTGCCACCATACCACCAAAAAGATAGGAGCGTGCCTTGCCGGCCGCCTTCGCGGCATAGAGCGCCTCATCAGCATGAGCGAGAAGGCTGGGATAGTCACGTCCATCGGTCACCGACATTGCCCAACCTAATGAGCCGGTAATTCGATACTCCTCCCCGATCTCGTCAACGAGTCCCATCACCCGCTCTACGAGGTTGTCAACGGCACGGTAGTCGGCATCAGCGACGCAGAAGCCAAACTCATCACCCCCGAGACGAGAGACAAAGTCATCATCTTCCACCAGCGTCATCAAGCCCGAACCGAGTGACTCCAAAAACTTATCGCCCGCCCAGTGACCAGCCGTGTCGTTGAGCTCTTTGAATCCGTCCAAGTCCAGGATACCAATAGCCACTTCGCGGCCTGATATCAGCATATGGCGAACCTTTTCTTCGAACGCCAACCGATTATCTAAGCCGGTAAGCATGTCGGTTCGAGCTGCGATGCGTTGGACATTCTTTTCTCGTTCGAGCGCTTGTTTTAGGTTCAAATCAGCGATCCCCTGTTCAACCATCTTTACCACCGTCTCCAACAGAGAGATGACCGCAGGGGTGACAGTGTTTGTTACCTGCGACATGACGGTGAGGGCGGCAAAAACATGTCCGTTCTTATGGACCGGTAGGGCTACTCCGCAGTTCCAACCAAAGGTACGCAGAAAGTCAATCCAAGGACTCACTGCTGCGTCTCCGAGCTCGTCCTGATTCCAGGCGACAGAGTCCGAGCGAATTGCTCGCAACGCTAACGGTCCATCACCGACGTGGTCAAGTGGCACCAGAAGGGCTCCGACCTCCTGTGCCCCCCTACCCGCACTTGCCATCGGAACCAGTCGGTTCATGTCTGCATTCGGCACCGCTACCCAAGACGAAGTGAACACACTCTCGGTCACCAACACATCACAGAAGGACTGCAACAGCTCGGTCTCAGACTGAGCAGACACCATGATCGAGGCACTCTGGAGCACCGTCAGAGTAAGGTTATTCAACCAACGGTTCTCCCACTCTGAGCGATTGTGTTCGACACGCGCGATCGCCTGCCTGATCAACTCATTCATCGAGTAGACAACATCGTCGCCAATGCCATGGTCGGCTTGGTCGTTGATGGCAAAAATCATCACGCCCTGGCTGATGCCACCAATCACGATCGGTAGACGCAGGACCGCGCTTCCGTCAGCCAATAGAGTTGCCACCTCGCCCAAGCTGGTGCGGTAGGGGCTGCCAATGAGACCGTTGGTTATTACCTCCCGCTGCAATCGGAAACATGTCGCCGACGGTCCAAGTGTATCGAGTTCGCCGGATACCGAAATCTCGAGCTCGACGAGCTCCCTACGTGCCTCATCGCTTACATCCCCCCACACACCAACGCAGCGCAATAGTTCTGTGCTGGCATCAAAACGTAACATGCAAGCCTGTCGTATTGAGACATCATGTGCAAGGTTTTCCGCGATATCTTCAAGAGCCGACGCCCATTCAGTAGTCATCAAAGATTGGAGTGCGATCTTGGCCTCAACGATCTGATCGAGCAGCCGTCCGTGAGCAAAGGCGGTGCGAGCGTGGAATAGTCGACCCAGCTCCGAACCAAGCGCCCCCATCATATCTTCAATATCGACTGGAGTCGGATCTGACTCACGTCGGTACAGTGCCAACGCAGCGCTCCGATTGAGCGACAGCGGGAAGGGTACGACAATGGCCGAACCGAGTTCAAAAAGCCTTAGTTGGTCAGTCCATATGCCAAAATGATCATCAGAGTTCCGCGGGCTCAAGGTCACATCTCCACTGCGCAATGCGATGCCAGTTGGTCCCTGACCACGTGGGTCGTTAGGGTCAGTTCGAAGATCGAGCGCATCTGCATATGCACGGCCCTCACCTGCCGCGGCCACGATAGTGATCCGTTCGCCTAACCCTGTAGCTGGAGTGCCAAGTGCAGTCGCCATAAAGACAAGTGGGGCTTGCGTTGCTCGTTGAATCATCTCCACCAACTGCTCGATCAGCAACGACTCGGGCATCTGCACGTAGCGATCAAAGAGATTGGCGACCTCGACGATGGTCTGTTGCAGCGCCTCACGAGAGTTCCGGAGGCGTATGCTAGCCTCGCCAGTAGTCGCCAGAAGCTCCTTCTCATGGAGTAGGAGCAGCGCCAACTCATTCGCATTTAACACATCAGCTAACTCAGTGCGGTAGAGTTCATAGATCCTGTCGATCCAGGCTGGTCGAATCCCGACACGGAGATGGACATCAGAGACGCGGGCGATGACTCCATAGTCAACCCGTTGCTCGGAGAACATGCGGATGAACTCGTCGGTTATCACCTGTGCAATACGGTCAGCCTCAGAGAGTTCGTCTTCGTGAAAAATGCCTATATCGGCGACCATGAGCTCACAGAGTTTGGGCTGGAGCCGCCTTAGTGCCTCGACCACACCTGCCGAGATGTGGTGAGTCGGGGCTGTAGGTCCTCCGGGATTTCCACGTCTTGGAGTAGGATTCGAGTCGAACTCTGAATTTAGCTCCATACCTCAGCTCCTCAGTGGCGCACACCAACACTTACACCATAGAACATACGAATCCAACTTATCCCTTTTTTTATCGGCGGGCGGTGCGTGAACCTAAGGCTGTGTCGAAAACTGGCAGAAGTTGGCGCGAAGGTGCACAATGGAGGAATGACAAACTTTGCACTCAATGAGGAGCACAAGCAGTTTCGCGCGGTACTTCGGTCCTTCGCAGAGAGCCGAATAGCACCCTTCGCGCAAGAGGTCGACGAGAGTGAGAGCTTCCCGTGGAAGAGTTTTGAGGCCTGCAGGGAGATGGAGCTTCCTGCATTGGCGATTCCAGAGGCATACGGAGGGGCGGGGGCGGACAGCATCACCAACGCTATCATGGTCGAGGAGCTTGCTCGCGTCTGTGCGTCAACCTCGCTCACCATGCTGATCTCGAAACTCGGGATGACACCGGTGATTTACTGGGGTTCAGAGGAGCTCAAAAACAAATATCTTCCACGTGTGGCCTCCGGCGAGGCACAGGCATCCTATTGCCTCTCAGAGCCCGACGCCGGAAGTGATGTAGCCGCGATGACAACCAAGGCCGTACGCGACGGCGACCACTACGTCCTTAGTGGGACGAAGTACTGGATTACCAACGCCGGTATCTCGGATACATATACGGTTTTCGCAAAGACCGATCCCCAAGCCGGACACCGCGGCATAACCGCTTTCCTAGTTGAGGCCGATTGGGGAGTCAAGGTTGCCAAACTCGAGAAGAAGCTAGGAGTTAGGGGGTCGCCCACCGGAGAGGTTACCTTCGACGAGGTTAGGGTGCCGATCGCAAACCGAATCGGTGAAGAGGGTCAGGGCTTCTATATCGCCATGGGTACCCTTGATCGATCGCGACCGACCATCGGCGCCCAAGCCGTTGGGATCGCTACCGGTGCCATCGACTATGCAGCAAACTACATCAAGAACCGGCATCAGTTCGGACGCCCAATCGCTGACAACCAAGGAATTCAATTCATGCTCGCCGATATGGCTACCCGGGTTGAGGCAGCCCGCGGTCTGGTCTATCAAGCTTGCCAACTCATCGATGATGATCCCGACGGCCAACTGACCAAGTACGGCGCCATGGCGAAGATGTTCGCCTCGGATGTTGCTATGTCGACTACCGTCGATGCGCTCCAGCTACTCGGTGGTTATGGCTACACCAAAGACTTCCCACTAGAGCGCATGATGCGTGATGCGAAGATCACCCAGATCTACGAAGGAACAAACCAGGTTCAACGTATTGTGATATCCCGTCAAGTGTTAGGGGGCAAGTAATGATTCAGCGTCTCGGGGTCATCGGAGCTGGACTAATGGGATCTGGCATCGCAGAGGTCGCCTCCCGGCAAGGTCTTGACGTCATCGTCATCGAGGCAACTGAAGCTACTGCGCAAGCTGGCTCCAACCGGATCACAAGATCCCTCGACCGTGGTGTTCGCTCTGGCAAACTCTCCGAGGAGGCGAGAGCCGATGCATTGAGCCACATCGAGATTACGACCGCGTTCGAAAAGCTGAGCGATCGCGAGCTGGTGGTTGAGGCGGTCATCGAAGACGAAGCCGCGAAACTGGACGTATTTCGACGATTGGATACCATCATCGAGGATCCCACAGCAGTCCTAGCGTCCAATACCTCCTCGATTCCGATCATGAAACTCGCGATGGCGCACGGCCGAGAGCAGATACGGAATCAACAGCGCGTTCACGATGAAACCTGCGCGATCCTTGGACTTGATGACGTGCTTCCCAAGTTGCCCGCCTGCAAATTCG
>DAHZQE010000227.1:0-2720 GCA_027409005.1 Ferrimicrobium sp.
GTGTTTTGATTCTAACACTTCCCCATTTAGATGAACGCCGCCGAGCGCAGCGCGCGCGATCTCGAGTCCCAGGGTAAGCAGTATCTGAAGGAGGGTCAGAATTTGTATGGCAAGTATGCGGAGACAGCCAAGGAGGATTATGCGAAGTTGAGCAAGAGCGCCCAGGAGAAGTATCAGCAGTTCTCGCGTGAGGCGAGTAAGGACTTGGAGAAGGCGAAGAAGGAAGGGAAGAAATTGGGTGCGGAGGCGAAGAAGGAGGGGAAGCAGGCGGAAGAGTGGGCGGAGAAGAATAAGGGTAACCCAGTTGTCGTGGGGAACATTGTCGTTGTAGCTGCGCTCGCTGGACTGTTGGGAACCCAGGCGTATCGGATGAAGCAGGCCGGTACTTTGACCTGGAAGGTAGCAGGCGCATGGGCGGGCGTCGTGGGCCTGTTCGCGGTTGGAGATTACTATGTGAGCCAGTAAGTGATGACAGCATGCGAGACTGCTGGTTTACAAGCTAATTTGCCCCAGGTGGCTCTTCAGGAACAAGTACCCGCCGAAGCAATAGATGCGCGACCTCACGATCGGAGCTGTTGCGCTTGCGATGGCCCCCTCTCAACTCGGATTCTCGATAATGGCTCGTATACCAACACGTGTAGCTTAGGCGTAGGCTAGGAGTCTTGTATATCATGTTGGATCCAGTTCTTGAAGACCCTGTCCGAGGAGAATGTCAAGCGACAGTCAGCAAACAGCAGCACTTGCCCGACACCTCAATCGTCGATTTCCGGCCGAGCAGTGGACTACCTGCTCCTTCGTTCGGAATGCTTCCTATCGCCTCTAGAGGCGAATCGGTAGACATAGGCCACATGCATATGCCGCAATGTGGACCATCGGACCTTCTTAGGATCAATCTCTGATGAGTTCATGAAAGATGGGGTCGGAGCGTGGCCCGCTGGCCGTCACGTCGGGTTGCGCGCGCCTGCGCCGGCTTCACGACAACCCCGACGGCCCGCGGCAGACCTCCCTCCATCAAGAATGAATATCGAACATAAAAATGCCCAGTCGTCATACGATCTGCCAAGCGCGACAAACATGTGTACCCCCCGGAGCAGATCCTGTGTTTGCGGGGGAAGGCATCTGCACCCTTGTCTCATCTCGCGGCTTGATCTCGACGACACTTCTCCCTGAAGCTTCCACTGCGACTCTGCGCCATTGCTTGGTTGCGACCAGGCATGGCTAGTTCCTTCACCAGCCGCCCCAAGTTGCGACGAGCAACTCGTCGCCATGTTGAGGATGATGTGATTTGCACCGCAATCTGAAACACTGACTTCATTTCCTCATTGCCGCCGCAGAAACACCGAGCAATAAACTGCGGCACGTATGCAAAGTGCGGCGATCCATGCACATGGCACGTCCGTTCTGCAGCGGTCGATCTCACGCTACAGACGACGTCATCGTAACCATCGCTGGGACGTACCACAACTCATTGGCCTTTAGTTACCGAAGTCCTCCTCCGCATGCTTGCGCACCGCTGTGTGCTGCACGTCACCCGACATGTGAAACGACGTAGAAGGCGTCCTAGGCATTGGACGTCGCTTTGCTTCAAGGGTGTGATGCAGTCCCAAACGTAGGCTGTGGAAGCTAGTGCGTACCGCAGCCTGGCGGGTTTATGAGGGGAGGCTTCACCCTGTGGGATGTTGAGAGGTAGCTGCTGATGTTATTATTTCGTTTTGTGACAGACAGAAACGGTTGCAAAGATGATGAAGCTTAGGTCGAACAAGTCGCAAGACTCTAGACGGTACTTTGGTCTCAAGGGGGGATGGTTGACGTTTTGGGTGACGTGAGTTGGGCTGGCAGTGGTAGTTTTATACGAAGCTGACGGGGAGTAGTGTCGCGTGCGCGACGGACATGACGCTGTTTGGTTATGATCAAGGTGTCTTTGGCGGCGTCGTGGTTACGCAGAACTATATCGATACTCTCAATCTAGGAAACCGGACCAGCCTTTTGTCGGTGAGTTCGGGCTTTGGTCGCGGTTGACACACTTCACGCTGACCGCATGCCCAAGACCATCACAGCTATCTACGGTGCGTTCGGACTCCACCATTGTGCGGTTTCCCAAGTGTAAGCTGACCCGGCTTGACATTCAGATATTGGTTGTTTCTTCGGAGCCATCGCCGCCTTCTTCGTCGGAGACTATTTGGGTCGTAAGAAGACTGTCCTTCTCGGCACGACGACCATGAGCATCGGAGCTCTACTACAAATCACCGCTTTCTCTCCAGCTCAAATGATCGTAGGCCGTGTTATTGGAGGCCTTGGCAATGGATTGAACACAGCTACCGCTCCGCCGTGGCAGGCCGAGACATCCAAAGCGTCCTGGCGTGGTAAACTCATCGTCATCGAGCTCATCTTGAACATTGCCGGCTTCTCCTTATCAAACTGGGTCACCTTCGGCTTCAGCTTCGTCCCAGGCCCGGTAGCATGGAGAGTACCGCTAGCCTTTCAGTTCATCTTCATCTTCATCATCTTCGCGACGACTCCATGGCTACCTGAGAGCCCAAGATGGCTCGTTGGCAAGGATAGACTCAAAGAAGCCGAGCAGATTCTGGCCGATCTTGAGGACAAGGACGTCAACGATCCGTACGTTCAGACAGAGCTGAACGAGATCAAGTGGGCTGCGGACTACGAGAAGGAACATCAGGTCCGGATCCGAGATCTCCTCCGGGGCAAATCTGGAAGTC
>DAHZQE010000229.1:0-3787 GCA_027409005.1 Ferrimicrobium sp.
CCATCTTCTGCTTGGCCGATAGAGTGCACTGCGTCGAAAATGATGCGGCGAACGCGGCTTGACCAGGAATTGGCGTTTGATGGCGCGAGCAGCATGATTTGCAGCACGTGCGGTACTGTGACCAGAACTTGGCAGCCTGTCGGGTTATTGATCCGATAGTCACGAGTATGAATTGCCCAAACGGACTTTCCGCCGTGCTTGAAGTTCTTGCTGTACCTTGCCTGGATTTCGGCAGCGATCTGATTGACTAGTGCTTTCGTCGGCGCAACGTAAACGAGCACGCCATCCTCGCTGGATTCGAGTACTTTGCGCATGGCGTAGAATGAGATGAACGTCTTGCCAGCACTGGTAGGAGCGACCACGAAGACTGACTGGTTGGCATCAATGCCGTCCAGTACCTTGCGCTGCCAGCCATCTGGGTTGAACTCGACTCTGCTGTCTGGCTTAGAGTCGAAGCTGCGCTCGAGATACGGGCCAGCGTAGGTAAGCTGAAACGTGTTCGATGGTACCTTGACGGCGACACTTTCCACTTTCGTCGGCAGAGCAAAGGTGAAGGCAAGTTTGCGATCGACCAAGCCCTCAGGAACCGCCGACTTTGGCAGAGGAGGCAAGTTCAGAGTCTCGATAGTGAGTTGGACGTCGCCCACAATCGTCTTCGTCAGACTCTTGCTCTGCATCACTTGCCCGGCCAAGTTCCAAATCAGAGCAGTGACCTCGAGCCGACGAGTCTGTTCCTTGCGGCGGCAAGCATCGATCCAGTATTGCAACACACAATTCACCAAGTACAGCTGAACCTCCGCCTCAATCACCTCACGGACCTGTGATTTGATGTTCGCGAGGTAGTCCTTCGCTTTGCGGTATCGCGACCGTACATCGCTGTCGGCTTCGATGTTCTTGCATACGACTGACCAAGCTCCGACCACTTTGTCGGATGCCGAGCCCTCCTTCTTCGCCTTGTCCTTGGCAATCTGCGCCAACATAGCCTGCTTGCCCGCGTTCTTCTGTGCAGTCTTGCCACCTACGCCGCCCTTCTTCGCACCAGGCTTGCCCTTCGCCGATGATGCAGCAATGTCCTCAGCCTCAGAGTCGGCGGGTGACGCTGCCCCCGAAGCTGGCTTGCTCGAAGGCCTCGAAGCACCGACAATGATTGTCTCAGGTTCAAGGCTTTTGCCAATCGCATTCGTCAAGCTAGCAGCGTATGTCCGCATCTCAGCCATGAACAATTGCTCCCGCTTCGCTGCCCAGAAAGCTTGCTTGGCTTGTTGAGGAGTCGGCGGGCCTTTCTGAATAAGTGGCTTCTTCGCATTGTGCCAGTGGGTGAGCTCCTGGAAGATGCGGTGGCTTTGAGCGGTATCTGCGCCACCGGCAGCGTCGTCAATTCGCAAGCGCACGCTCTCCAAGTGTTTGTCGAATACAGGATTTGAGAATGGCAGAACAGCCAGATCATCCTCGCTGTGGCTTGTCTGTTCCATGATGCCGTTCGTAGCTGCTGATGGTCCTTTCGGTAGCTCTTCAGGGGAGAGATGCTTGTCCGTAAGCGCTTCAACAGCGCGCAGGAGAGAGGCCAAAGTCTTGCCAACCGCGTCTGACGGCCTGGGCACGCCTTCGCTGAGCTGGAGGAATAGTCGTCCGTCGATGTAGTCTGAGAGGTCGGTCTGATCACGCTGCCAGATCTTGGCTGTCCCTCGCAGTAATCGTTCAGACACGGTAGAGATGGCGCGCAAGTAAAGTTGTGCAGCGGCGTTCTCAGTGGTCTTGAAACGACGAGCAGCCAGGGGCAAATGTTGCAACAGTGCCGCGTGCAGTAGGAAGACACATCTCAATCTCGCCACCGCGCTGGCACCAAGCGACTTTGGCGGATCCTTCAACAAATTGCTGACAGCGAGCACAGCCAGCAACTGCCTGCTAGTCATCTGTCCAGCGGCGCTCTCGACCTTTGCAACCTCAGCGCTTGCATCTGATCCTCTCTCGTTCATTGCGGTGAGTTGCGGCTTGAACACCAGATTCGCTCTATGCTTCGTCTCCAGCACCATCGTCATGATCTTCGTATCTCTCCATTCTAACCCATTGATCAGAGCGACATTGTAGCCTTTCCCCAGAAAGTGCAGGATCATTTCTCGTGCGACTACTCTACGGTCATCGACCACAGACCCTGCCTCATTCATCAAGACGTGCTTGTCCTTCCTCTGTGCGGCTTCGGCACCATCGTGCATCATCACGAAATACGGGCCTGTCTCGCTAAGATAGTTGACGAAGTCATTGGCCACATAGCTGTCGAAGTTCTTCACAGCGATTCCGGGTTGCGACTTCGCCAGACCTGCTTGTAGATGGCGAATGATGGCCTCCCGGGCGAGGTAGTACTTCACATGATCCTCGTCCTTCGCACTCGAAGGAATGCAGAGCTGTCGATTGCTGTCGAAGAAGACTATGTGGAAGTTGCATTTGCGCTTCACGAGGTTGTGTAGCAGGTGCTCAACATTGTAGACAGCATGCAGCATCTGGAAGCCAGGCGAAAAATCAAGAAGGTCGTCGGAGAAACATCTCAGCAGCATCGAGTCACCCTCAATCAAGAACAACTCGTCTCCAGCATAATCTCCCACCAAGTCGACTCGGCGAGACAACAAGCGGCGATATTTGTTAAGTACTTTCGAGCCGGGAGTCTCGTTGCTGCCGTCTTCGTCTCCGGAGTCGTCTTCAGAAGTTGCTTTGGTGCTGTCGCTGTCATTGTTGGAGACAGTGGCCTCAGCACCCGCTTTCGTATCATCGTCATCGTTTGCTTCGTTGCCCGAAGACGCGTCCCAATCCTCCGGAGGATCCTCGACGTGAACGTCGCCGCTAGTGGCTTGATTGTTGGCACTCATGGTGCTTTTGGTACGCTTCAGCCAAGCATGTGGCGAAATCTTTCCAGAGGTTCGTCGCGCTTGCGAAAGGGTCTGCGATCCGGTTCTCTAAGTGCCGGTAGGATGGTCTCGGTGGTCTTTCCTTTCTCTATTCGCAAGGGCGCTGGTTTAACTCACTGTAGAGCTTGCGGTGCGTTGATGTTCAACGGATGCCACACAGCGAAATCCCAAACGCCCTAAACTCCCAAAGTTATTGCGCTAACCGTCTTGGGCAATCTTCTTGCAAGGTTCATGAATCTTGCAGCGACGTCATCGTCTTGCAATCACCCTACATGTGCGGTACGGAGCAGCAACGTGAACGAAGCATTAAAAGAGGGGTGTGCTATGAGCTGCTCTTCCAGAGATACTTCTCGTGTACCTCGATCCCGCAAATATAAAGTAGTTGGCCTTGGAAAGTAGCCGTCGTTGCGGCATCTGCTGTCACCTTCGTTTTCAATCCAAGCTGAGAGTAGCTTGACCCGTCCTGGTACGCCCTCCTATCGCTCTTACGCTTATCTGTGCTGTGGGTAGGGCATTGAGAAGTTGGTACGGTAAGGACGTCTTGGCCACAGAGCGAGCGACCCGATGAAGGTGAACAGAGATCTGGGGCTGCGAACACAACAATTTCGGCCAATAACCAGCTATGACACCTGGAGCCGATGTCCAACACCATAACGGCAACGAATAAACACTGAAAATTTGATCTTCTTCAACCTCACAGCCTCTGAATACATCCGCCAATCCATTCGCTCTGACCGTCTTGCAACATTGTTCAAGCCACCGCCGCCATATCAACCCCCATTTAGCCGGGAGAAGACGGAGCACCGGGTGGCACACAGCGGGATCAGACGGCACACCAGCAGACAGCATGCCAATATCAGATGGCGCAACACCGCCAGCAGCGCCGC
>DAHZQE010000230.1:0-6338 GCA_027409005.1 Ferrimicrobium sp.
TGCGGTCCCTCATGGCGTATTTGTAACCAACCCAACCTCCAGCAGCAGCGCCAACGACGAGGCCAACTGGTCCCGCTACGAGAGACCCGAGAACGGCCACCACCACTCCAGCTCCCACTGTCCTACACTCCAGCGTCTACGGTAACTCCAGCTTCTCAGGACTGGTCTCCCTGCCACAGGGTAGCTATGGAGAGCTGATCTTCTCTAACGGAACATCCATCGTCGGCCAATTTTCGAATTCCGTTTCAGAACCTCCTCCAAACGTCGCCACAGGCAAAGCGGGTGACCAGCGGGTCGACATACCAGTCGGACATCCTATCACCATCGAGCTGCCGAAAACAAGCTATGCCTATCGTGTCCTAGCCGCGCGGGATCCATCACTTGGTGCGACGATGATCCTGTCCATACCCCTAACCTCCGTCGAGAGCACGCTGCAACGCTTGGAGTTAGCCGAGTTCTTCGTCTCACTTGGCGTGGTCCTGGCTCTTGGGCTCGCCGGAGCGTTCTCGATTCGCATCGGCCTTAAACCACTAGAGCGCATGCGAGCACAGGCTCGAGATATCACCGCAGGTGACTCCATGGCGCGTGTGGACGATGAAGGGCCCCAGGAGATTGCAAGCCTCGCTGGAACCCTCAATACCATGCTCGAACGCCTCCAAGAGGCCTACAACAACTCCCAAAGCTCACAGACTCGACTCCGTCAGTTCATAGCAGACGTAAGCCATGAGCTGCGCACGCCACTTACTAGTATCAAAGGCTACGCCGAGCTCTATCTCGATGGTGCTCTCGACCCGACAACCGACACTCCTTTGGCAATGGAACGGATCCAATCAGAGGCTAGCCGCATGGCAGCACTCATTGAAGACCTGCTATTGCTGGCACGCATGGATGAGAATCGGCCACTATCACTGGCACCGATCGATCTTTCAGCGCTTGCACGCGCAGCTGTCATGGACGCGACCGCAGTTGAGCCTGAACGCAAGATCGATCTGATTACGCCCGCCGAAGCTTTAGTCCTCGGCGATCAACACCGGCTGACTCAAGTCATCACCAATCTTCTCTCCAACGTGCGCACCCATACCCCAGCGACAGCAACAGTGACGGTCCGTATCGAGATTCTTCCGAAGGACGCGAAACCACCAACCGGGGCACATACCGCGCGAGGAATCTCCGATCTCTTCGGGAGCACTGATGAGACAATCGCACTCTTGGAGTGGGACGCGATAGTACGCCTTACCGTGTGTGACTCTGGACCAGGGCTCGACAGCCAGCAACTGGAGCGAGTCTTTGAGCGCTTTTATCGATCAGATGAATCCCGTTCTCGCGCTCGTGGTGGAGCAGGGCTCGGGCTCTCACTTGTAGCCGCCATTACCCATGCACACGGAGGCAATGCGTGGGTCACGAGCGCTGGTCTTGGCAGAGGAAGTTGCTTCGGTATTGACCTGCCCATGCTAGAGATGGACACCGGTGACGTCAACCCTGCGCCTTCCGTTCCCGCACTCGTAACCGAATCCACCGGGCGATTCGCCGTCCCTTGGAGAATGCCATCACGCAGAGAACGACACGCGAAGCCGGAATAACTCACCGATTGCTTCACACCGTCAACAGCTACCGGCAAACGCCAGTAACTGCACCGAAGCAGATTGGGTAGGAACACTTGCCGTTAGCCAACACGTCCAGACACCCAAGCTGAACCTGCGTTGTCCACGCCTAGCCAACACACGAGTAGCATAGCAGTTATATCGAAGTTGAAAGAGGTAGCCACTGTGAGCAGCTATTCAAAGCGTGGGACAGTCATGGTAGGTAAGACAGTGGGAGCTGGAGCGGTGGTGGCCGTTCTCGGGTCTCTCGTAGCGGGACCAGTTGGCCTCGTCGTTGGCGCTGCTGCTGGAGGTTGGGTTGGTTACAAATACGCCATGAGGGACCGCACTCACTAGTTCCTCCGCAGCTTGTAAGCCAGCAGGCTCGTTCAAAGACCAGTAGTCCACCACGCAAATCCTCTGTGTCTACACAGAAAATACACGAGGATTCTGAACTCAGGTGCCAGCACTCAGCTCGTGCGATCTTGCAGCGCCCTAGTTCACATCCGGACACAGCTGCTCACACCAAGGTTTGACCGGCTGTGCAGTCGGAAGCCGACAGTGCATAGCTGGCCGATCCCTATTTCAGCTTATTCTGTGCCACGCGACGGTGACCAAAACGACACCGGACTAACCAGTAAAGACATCCTACACACAGAACCCCGGGCCGACACTGCAACCTGAGTGCAGGAACGTGCGCCCAATCCATACCATCTGGCGCGCGTCATCGTTATCCGATGGAACCATCCATTTGAAGTTCAATTAATCGAGACCACTCGACCGCGTACTCCATAGGCAACGTGCGAGTGACTGGCTCAATGAATCCATTGACGATAAGGCTCATCGCCTGCGCCTCCGACAGACCGCGACTCATCAAATAAAAGAGCTGATCCTCGCCGACCTTAGACACCGTTGCCTCGTGTCCAACCCAAGCATTACGCTCGCCGATCTCCATGTATGGCTTCGTCTCTGAAATCGAATTATCATCGAGAAGCAACGCGTCGCAACGCACGAATGAACGAGAGTTCTTCGCCCCCTCCTCCATATGCACAAGTCCACGATAGGTCGTGATGCCACCATCTTTGGATATGGACTTGGATACGATTGTCGACGTCGTCTCCGGTGCGGCGTGGATCATCTTTGCACCAGCATCTTGGTGTTGTCCAGCACCCGCATAGGCGACCGAAAGCACCTCGCCGGATGCCTTCGGTCCCATCAGATAGACCGATGGATACTTCATGGTCAACCGTGAGCCGATGTTGCCATCGATCCACTCGACTCGTGCCTCAGCTTCCGCTCGAGCTCGCTTGGTGACAAGATTGTAGACATTCGATGACCAGTTCTGGATGGTGGTATAAGTTATACGCGCACCAGGTTTGGCTATGAGTTCGACGACAGCGGAGTGCAATGAATCGGTAGAGTAGACCGGTGCAGAACATCCTTCGATATAGTGAACCTGGGAACCCTCATCAGCGATAATCAATGTGCGTTCGAACTGCCCCATGTTCTCAGAGTTGATCCGAAAGTACGCCTGCAGTGGCATCTCGAGTTTGACACCCTTGGGTACGTAGATGAATGATCCCCCGGACCAAACAGCCGAGTTAAGGGCAGCGAACTTGTTATCATTCGGAGGGATGACAGTACCAAAGTACTGCTTCACAAGCTCTGGGTAGTCACGTAATGCAGTGTCCATGTCGGTAAAGAGGACACCCAGCTTTGCCAAGTCGTCGCGATTGCGGTGATAGACGACCTCAGACTCATATTGTGCAGTCACGCCACCTAGATACTTGCGTTCAGCCTCAGGGATCCCGAGCTTATCCCAGGTGTTCTTCATGTTTTCAGGAAGTGCGTCCCAATTATCAACCTGGTGATCGGTTGGCTTTACGTAGTAGTAGATGTCGTCAAAATCCAGATCAGGCATATTGACGGCAAACCACGGAGCCATAGGCCTTCGCATGAAGTGATCAAGCGCCTTCAGCCGGAATGCACGCATCCAATCTGGTTCAGCCTTGATCCTCGACATCTCCTCGACGATCTCTCTAGAGAGTCCCTTTTTAGGCTTAAACACATAGTCTTCGACGTCAGACCAGCCGAGCTTGTAGCGTCCTAGATCAAGTTCCACAGAGGCCATTGCTACTCCTTCATTCTTTTGCATCCCACCGAAACTCTGGAATGGTGGGCATCGGTGATTTGCACTATCTCCATAGTAACAACTATGAAGATCGTATCGACCGGTCTACACTGGCCAGCATGCCATATCTTTCACAGCTGCTCTTTGCGCGCTCCACGCCCCTCCCTAGTCTTCCCTCACAACTCGGGCATACGCTCACGGGAAGATCCATCACCCGAGAGGATCCGTTCTACTATCTTCGAGACCTTACAAATCCTGCCACCAGCGAGTATCTCCAGCAAGAACGAAATTTCATGAGTCGGTTGGAAGGCACGTTAGAAGAGATGCGTGATGAACTCGTAGCCGAGTTTCGAACTCGTATCCCAGAACCGGACGAGAGCTACCCCACTCGCCGTGGCTCCTACGAGTACTTCAGCAGGATTGAACCAGACCTCGACTATCCGATTCACCTCCGCCGGAAAATCGGTGGCACCGAAGTGGAGACAGTACTAGATGAAAATGCGGTAGCCCAGAATCATGACTTCCTGGGTATAAGCGGGATTGCTATCGCCGACGATGAACATACGATCGCCTATGGAGTCGACTTCAGTGGAGATGAGCGTTATCTGCTTCGAATCGGCCATCTCGTCGACGGCGTAGTTACTATCGACGAAGAGATCCCTTCCACCTCATACGGCTTCGTCTTTTCGAACGACGCTAGACAACTCCTCTACACTCGCCCGGACGATACTTTGCGACCAGCCGTGGTCCTAGCCCACTCCCTTGGTTCCGATCACAGCAGTGACGTCGTGTTAATGGATGAAAAGGACCAACGATTCTATCTCGACGTCGGTCGCACCAAAGATCGAAACTTACTAGTCATCTCAGCTTCCAGTGCCATCACGAGCGAATATTGGCTCCTCCCCTCAAGTGGTGAGCTCGGCGCCCCCATCTGCTTTCGCCCACGTGAGCAGGGGCTCGAATATCATCTCGACCATATAAACGGGTCGTTCTACCTGATGGCAGCCCATGACGGCGAAGAGTATCGCCTGTTTACTGTGCAAGATCGACTCGCGCCTTGGGAGCCCTTCTTCGAACTACCAAACGATGATCGCCTCGAAGGATTTGAGGTCACCCCTCTAGGCATCGTCCTACAACTGCGCTCTGTCGATCGAACCAAACTGACCTATGTCGCCTTTGAGCAAGTCGGTGAACCCGCAGGCGTTGAAATCTCAGGCGACGATGCCGCCGTTACCTCAGTCTTGCTGGGGAATGCAGAGCCGACGGCGACGACAATCCGCATAGAAGAGACCTCGCTTGCGATGCCGGCGACGCTGATAGAGATCGACCTAACGACTCTCGAACGCACTATCCTCTGGCAACAGCGAGTACTTGGGGGCGTTGATACCACCAACTATCTCACCATGCGCGGCTACGCACCAAGCGACGATGGCACCCTCATCCCAGTAACACTCGTCCATCGACGAGACCTAACCCTTCCTGCACCCACGCTCCTCTACAGCTACGGTGCCTACGGCGAACCCATCGACCCAGGCTTTTCGACCATGAGACTTTCGCTCCTGGATCGTGGGTTTGTCTATGCAATTGCACACGTACGCGGTGGAGGTGAACTCGGTCGTCAATGGCATGACTTGGGCAGACTGGAGCACAAGCCCCAAGGCTTTCAAGACCTGCGCTCCGCAGCTGATTGGCTCGTCGACAACAACATCTCCAATCCAAGCCTCATCTGTCTTCGAGGAGCTAGTGCGGGTGGTCTGATGGTAGCCGCTACGCTCAACCTCGACCCCAGTCGCTTCCGAGCTGCCGTTCTAGAGGTTCCCTTTGTTGACTGTCTAACCACTATCTCTGACCCTGATCTTCCCTTGACAATCACTGAATGGGAGGAGTGGGGAAACCCGATCGAATCAGACATAATCGAGTCTTTGATGGCTTCGTATAGCCCATACGACAACCTAAAGGCGGAACGCTACCCTGATCTCTTGGTGACTACTGGCCTAAATGACTCGCGAGTATCCTACTGGGAACCCGCGAAATACGTAGCCAAACTCCGCCTACTCTCCCCTCTCACCAATGTCGCCCTCAAGATTGAGAACGAGGCTGGCCACATGGGGGCTTCAAAACGCACCGAAGTTTACCAAAATGAGGCTCTTGTCGAAGCCTTTCTACTTGCTGCATGTACTCCGTCAGAACCTGGTTAAAGGCTCTCATGGGACTACCATCGGGCAGAGCCATCCCTGTCTAACTTCATGTCCTACTCCTGCTGAGAGCCTGACCCCTTCTCCTGAGTGAGGCAAGCAAGTCCTCTGTGGGTTGCTCTATTAGTTCTTATTATGCGGGCGACTGGCCGGAGGAGGCAACAAGGTTGAAGGAGAAGACTCCCGGCGGCGATGAAAACGAAACCGGCACCCCGTTTACCTGCATCTGGAAGTCATGTGCGTTGCCAACTTTAATCCACAACGAAGATGCAGTTGAAGAGATCGTATATGACCCACCGGCCGGAAGGGTCTGGTCCCATAACAGCGGACCATTAGCTGAATCAGAATCAGCTACCCAACATGGCTGACTAGCGCTCACTACGATCGTTCTAGCTCCGCCAGGAATATCGTAGGTTGCATAACTCGAATTCG
>DAHZQE010000233.1:0-9157 GCA_027409005.1 Ferrimicrobium sp.
GATGACCGGCTGATGTGAACAGCCAAACCCGTCACCTCTATAGTTGAGTCTCTGTTCAGGCTCGAGATGTGGTCACTTATTCTGATGAGTGCAGGGGAGTTATGATGGTAACGTTAGGGTTGCAACTCATTGGTTGAGTGCAGACTATCGCTGCTCGTGGCGGCTTACCTTCACTTAGCTGGCCGAATATGGTTCGCCACAGCGCATTAGAGAACGCTTCTTGTCAGTCACATTTGTTCTGGCGCCAAAGCGTGGTAACGGCGACAAAGTTTTTCCTGGGGCCCGTAGCCTGCCAGTGCTCATGGATTTCGTTGTCGGAGGTGACTGTAGTTGTGATCTGGTAGTAGTCCTCGCTGCACTGATGGATTGCGCGCCACGAACCGGTCCGCAGATCGAGGTCGGTGAAGAATCGTCCGTCTAGAAAGAATAGGTTTACGCTCCAATTGTTCTGCACACTGTAGTTAAGTCTTCTTCGAGTTGGGACGACCTGATCTCCTAAACGAAGCTCACCGTTTTCGTTGTAGTCGCCATGCCGGAGAGTGCCATCTGATAGTTCCGACTTGGTCTCGGTCAAACTGGCAACACCCACACAACTGCCCTGGTTGCCGGTGAGGTGATCGGTGATCGACCTTTCGAAAACCCACGTACCTATCAGGAAATTGAATGAGTCGATGACCTCCATGGAGTATCGATTCTATCGACTCAGCTTGAGACAGAAGACTACCACTAGAGGTGGGACCCAAGACACATGACGTCAAAGTCGAGATTGAGTCATTGCCATGGGTTTGTCCAGACTACCCTGACCAATAAGGCCGATCGCCTTTTGTGTTGGGCCCAACTCGCCGTGCGCGATCTTCAATCAAGTGTCTCCAGCTGGCTCGCCGTGTGGTCATGAGGGCCATTCATAGAGGTGTTCAGGGCGCCCAGACCCATAGCGAAACTCGAGGCGAATCCGCCCGATGCGTGCAAGATGTGACAGATAGCGGTGAGCGGTAGGACGGCTGACACCTGCTCGGGACGCGACCTCTTCGGCTGTGAGTGCCTCGCCTGCGCTTCGCAGAGTCTCGACGATGAGCCCAAGTGTTTGTGGGGAATGCCCCTTCGGGAGCTGCCTACTTCCTCCTGTGCGTAGGATTGAGTAGATGGTGTCGACCTCTTCTTGGTCGGCTTCGGCCAGCGCCTCGATCCTCTGTTTCATTGACGCATACATAGTGAGTCGTTCCATCAGCACGTGTGAGCTAAATGGCTTAACGAGATAGTAGAGCGCTCCTCGACGCACCGCCTCCTGCACGCTGGCAGCATCCCTCGCAGCGGTTATTACGATGACATCGACGGTATCATCGGCTGATCCGGTTAGACGTCGCAGAACCTCAAGGCCCGGTATATCCGGAAGGTATAGGTCGAGGAGAACCAGGTCTGGTTCAACATCGTGGACTAGCTGCAAGGCTTCGGCTCCAGAGTGCGCTTCAGCGACGACCTCAAAACCGCTGACGTGCTCCACGACGGCGCGATGAAGGGCTGCCACTCGAAAGTCGTCATCGACGACAACGACTCTGAACACGGGCGCAGTGCTAGCGCTCTGAGTTCTGGGCATGTGCGGCCATCTCCTCCATTTCAGGTTCTTCCATTTCAGGTTCAAAGATGCCCGGTAAGGTGACGCGAAAGCAGGCCCCAACCTCCTGAGTGACTTCGACGTCACCATGGTAGCGTTCCACGAGTTGCCGTACCATGGCAAGGCCGAGGCCGCGCCTTAGCCCACCCCCAACCTTTTTGGTGGTGAAGCCGTCTACGAAGATGGCTTCTCGCTCCTCGATAAGCACTCCGGGGCCGGAGTCTGAGACCTCAACCACTAGCTCCGTCTGGTGGCGTTGTAGCCGCAGCGTTACCCAAGCGTTGGGAACTCCTTGGGTTGCCTCGATGGCGTTATCGAGAAGATTGCCTACCACTGTTACGAGATCGTTCGCATGCGGTAGCTCGGTGGGGAGAAGAACTGCACCGCCCAATCTGAACTCGACATTGCGTTCGGCGGCCACTGCACTTTTGGCGAGTAGAAGGGCCACTATGATCGGGTTTGCAATATCGCTGGTCAGACGATCCATTAGCTGTGTATCGCGCAAGGTGAGATCGGTGGCGAATTCGATGGCCTCGCGAGTCGCCCCCATCTCGATGAGTCCAACGACTGTATGCATTCGGTTCGAAAAGTCATGGGCCTGAGCTCGCAGCGCCTCTGTCAGTCCGAGCATGCCATCGATCTCTCGTAAAAGTGCCTCTGATTCGGTACGGTCGTTGATGGTGACGACATAACCAAGAGGCTTGCCGTGTGCCTCTACGTAACGCCTATTTACAACGAGAATTCTGTCTTTGTGCACGACTACCGTGTCTCGACCTTTTATCTCTCCAAGGATGGCAGCCTGCAGGCGACCATCGGGTATCAGTACTCGCACAGGACGCCGAAGATGACGCTGGGGAAGATCGAGCAGGTGAACCGCCCCTGAGTTGGCGAACTGGAAGCGACCATCATCATCAAGCCCAATGACGCCCTCGCGGATGCCGTGAAACATCGCCTCCTGCTCTTGAATCAGCTCCTTGAGCTCGTCAAGTTCGAGTCCAAATGTTTGGTTGCGGATCCATCGCCCGACTCCCCAGCTGAGGAAGAGCCCAACCGCCATCGCAACTACCAGTGCTTCAAGTAAGTGTACTACTAGCATAATTGTCTCGCTCTGTGGAATTCGGTAGACCAACTTGAGCGCGATGCGGTCGTGCGATACTGTGTCAACGAGGGGAGCAGTCGCCGATACGATCACCTCACTGCCAACGGTCTGGCTAAGGACACTTGCCTTGGTCGATGATGGGACGGATATAAGTTCTCCGGTCTTGAAATCTCCAGCGCCGTCCAAGGCGACGCCGTTGTTATTTACGATAGCGGCACCGGCGGCGTTAGTAGCGGCCAGTATGGTGGTCATGAGCGATGGCAATTGCTTGTGATTGTGAGTGAGTTTCACCAGCGATGAGTCGGTTGCGAGTGCCCTTACGGCGAGCTCAGCTGCCATTGTGTACCGGGATGTGTTTGGTTTTATCGATCCGCGGAACCAGACCACTCCTGTCAGGATGACCACCAGCAGGATCGCAGTTTGGATAAGAGCTAGACGCCTTTTCATGGTCATACGGCTCTGTCGGTATCTATCCACACCGCACTCCTCTACTTGCGAATGCCCCCAGATGGCCCGCCCACAACCCCCCGGTGGAATGATGAACTACGGGGTAACCAGTCTAATCACTCTACCGTACCTGGGTAGAGTGTGGCTAAAGTATCGACCATTTTCGTAGCCAGGCGCGGTGAGCGTGAGAGCCAAAAGTCGCTGGCTCTGACCCCTATACCTAGACACCCGGGACATGCATACTGCTATCTAGACACCCGGGGCATCCATGCTGCCCGATGGGGTACAACCTCTTCCACTGCTTAACGTCTGTCGGGGTTTTGGAACAGACTCTTGACGGCACAAGGTGGTATCATCAGTCGCATCTAGGGGTATCAAGTGTAGGCGATGAATTTGGTTCTTTAGCATGTCTGCGTCGCACTGTTGCTGTTTGACGCAGTGAACACAATGAGCAGAACGACAATCAATGAACTCTAGGAGTACTTTGTGTACACAATGTGAAAACTTGTTTTCGTAGGAATAAAACATAGCTATCAAACAGAGGGGGGAAGGTGCATCTGTTCTTATTGACCTTTGGCTTCGGCATAGTGACTGCCGCTGTTCTGGCGCTCGCTTCGGTGGGATTGAGCCTTCAGTTTGGGGTTACTAACTATGTCAACTTTGCCTACGGTGCGTACCTGGCGGTTGGCATGTATGTGACCTACACCTGCACAGTCAGCTTTCACTTGCCCTTCCTTTTAGGGGCGCTCATAGGGGTGCTGATGTCGGGTGTTGTTGCAGTAGTCGTTGACGTGCTAGTTCTGGAGCGCTTTGTCAAGCGAGGTACGACAGGCTTCTTCCTGTTGATCGTCACCTTCGGACTTCAACTAATACTGCTCAATCTCGCACAGGCTATTTGGGGGGTCGGCTTCGACCGCTATTCGATAGCGCAAGGCAAGCCATTGACGATTGGACCCTTCAGCGTTACAGCGGCACAGCTTGAGGTGATTGGCGTCGCCATCGTTGCCCTGGGTCTTGTTCACCTACTGCTGACCAGATCACGGCTCGGGAAGGCCATGAGGGCAATGTCTGATAATAAGATGCTCGCGCAGACGAGCGGCATCGATATCAATGCTACGACTTTGTGGACATGGTTTTTGACCGGTTGTTTGGCTGGTCTTGGAGGCATTGCCCTCGCGCTCAACACCGTGGAGTTTCAGGTGTTTACGGGCAACACCTTTTTGTTCGTCATCTTTGCGGCTGTCATCTTAGGAGGCATCGGAAAGATATATGGTGCGATGCTCGGTGCACTCATCATTGGGGTTGTGGTGAGTCTCTCTAGCCTAGTGATCTCGTCGGCGTACAACGTGGATGTTGCCTTCGCTGTCCTCGTTATCGTGTTGCTGATTCGTCCGCAAGGTATCTTTGCAATAGCTGGAAAGGCGTAGGTAGAGGCGTGACAATACTTATCGGTTATCTTGCCACTCTTGGGGTCTATTTCTGTATCTACAATATTTTCAGCATCGGGCTGAACATTCAATTTGGGTACGCCGGGATCCTTGATTTTACGGTCATCACCTTCATGGCTGTAGGTGCTTATATGGCCGGTGTGGGGTCGTTGGCGCCAGCTCAACCAGGAACGCAAATTTACTATATTCTCGGCCTCTCACTTCCATGGCCATTAGCCTTCATAATGGGTGCAGCCAGTGCTGGAATTCTTGGCTACCTAGTGGGGTTGATTGCACTTCGCAGGCTGCGTTCTGACTATCTAGCGATTGTTACCCTAGCTGCCGGGTCGATCATCTATGGGCTGGTTGGAAACAACACCAAACTCTTCGATGGTTATGAGGGCCTTGTCGGAGTACCCCAGCCCTTCAATGGGGTTCTGAACCTCACTCCGAACACCTACGACCTGGTGTTCATGATCTTCGCCGCGATCATCATGGGCTTGTTGTGGTTCCTTGCTAATCGACTCTACAAGTCGCCGCTCGGCAGGGCTATGCGAGCAACGCGTGAAGATCTCGATGTTGCCGAGGCGTTTGGCAAGAATACCTATCGGATCAGGATGATGGCGATGGTTATTGGAGCGGTGTTTGTTGGAATTGGTGGCGTGCTTACCATTTGGTTCATCACCGCGTTGGCCCCTGCTGGTTGGGGACCAAGCGAGACCTTCGTGATTTGGGCTGCTCTGATCGTTGGCGGCATGGGCAACAACAAGGGAGCTGTTGTCGGTTCGTTCCTAGTGGCGGTGCTGTTCAACGAGGCTACGCGCTTCCTGCCTAGTATCAGCGGCTTTCCTAGCTTGATACCTGAGATCCGAAATATCTGTATAGGCGCCTTGGTGATCTTGACGTTGCGTTTCCGCCCTCAGGGAGTGCTTCCTGAACGGAAGGCCAAGTTCTTCGAGCTGCCGCTGAGTAACTCCAGAGCCTCGCTCGAAAGGGAGACTGTTGTTGCCGGAGGGGAGGAGTAATGATGGATCAGGTCGCACCGATCCTTTCGGTTGTCGCATTAGAGAAGAGCTTCGGCGGAGTACAGGCGGTGCGTGGGGCTGAGTTCGACGTACAAGAGGGTTCTATTACCGCACTTATCGGACCTAATGGGGCCGGTAAATCGACAGTGGTGAATCTCATCGCCGGGGCGCTGCATCCGGACGCGGGCCATGTCCATTTTCAGGGTGCCGAGATTACAGGGCGTAAGCCGTTCCAGGTCGCTCGACACGGTCTCATTCGCACCTTCCAGATCTCGCGTGAGTATCCTGCATTGACCGTGCTCGAGAATCTTATGGTCTCTCCTCTGAATCAAACGGGGGAGCACCTCTTTACCGCTCTCTTTCGACGTGGTCGCTACAAGCAGGAGGAGCGCGACCTGGTTGAGAAGGCAGTGCAGATTCTTGATGACTTTGGTCTCTATGCGATGCGTGATGAGTATGCGCGCAATTTGAGTGGAGGACAGAAGCGACTGCTGGAGCTGGCACGAGCGGTGATGGCTGATCCGAAGATGCTCATTCTTGATGAACCAATGGCGGGTATAAATCCTGCATTGATATCGCGTATTGGCGAGCACATGCTTCGTTTGAAGGAGGAGAGCGGCTACACGTTCCTCATGGTCGAGCACAACCTCGACGTCGTCGAGCGTATTTGCGATCATGTTGTCGTACTCGCTGTGGGCCGCACGCTTGCTCGAGGAACCATGGCTGAGCTGCGGATGGATACTGAAGTCGTGTCTGCTTACCTGACAGGAGGTACCGTTGGTGCAAGTACTAAAGGTTGATCAGCTCACCGCCGGGTACGGGAAAATCCCGATCGTCCAAGAGGTTTGCCTGGAAGTTGGCGTAGGGCAAGTTGTTACCATAGTTGGCCCCAACGGGGCAGGAAAGTCGACCTTTCTCAAAGCGGTGTTTGGCTTGTTACCAAGGATGGCTGGGACGATTCAACTCGATGGGGACGATATTACGAACGTGCCCACGCATCGGCTCGCGCGCGCTGGCGTTGCTTATGTTCCTCAAAATGAAAACGTGTTTCCCTCTATGTCTGTCGAGGAGAATCTTGAGCTCGGCAGCTTCGTGAGCTCGAAGAGCTTCCGCGCTCGGGTAAATGATGTTTGGGATATCTTTCCTGAGCTAAAACCGGCAAAGGGGAAGAAGGCGGGGCTTTTGAGCGGTGGACAGCGAAACATGCTTGGCATGGCACGCGCACTTATGGCGGAACCAAAGGTTATCTTGCTCGACGAACCAACGGCTGGCTTATCGCCGGCCAACGTCGAGGTTGTTTGGTCTCAGATCGCGACCATAAGTGAGCTAGGAACCAGCGTTGTTGTAGTGGAACAGAACGTGGATCGTGCGCTTGACAGTTCGGACCATGTCTACATCATTGTCGCTGGTCGTAATCATGATCATGCGGCACCAGAGGTTCTTAGGAAGCTGGATCTGGCTGGCATATTCTTGGGCGCTTCTGCAGAGCAGAGAGCCTGACATAAGTCTCAACCTAGAACGGGTGAGAGTGGAAAGCAAAGGGGGATAAAGTACATGTGGCATAAGAAGTTGGTGCGGGGAATGAGGGTTCGAAGAGGCAAGTTCATTGGCACGAGCCTGCTCGCTCTCGGAGCTATGACGATGGCGGCGTGCGGTAGCACCAGCAGTAGTTCGAGCACTACAAGTAGTAAGAGTAAGGGCATTAGCGGAACTATCCAGGCCGGCATTCTTCTTCCGATGAGCGGTAAGGAGGCTTTCGTCGGTCAGTGGTTCGATCATGGTGTAGAGGCTGGCCTCTATGCGGTCAACCATGGTGGGGGTGTTCTCGGGGCGAAGATTAACGGGACATTGGCAGATACGGCAGGTGACCCGGTTGACGCGGTGACCGCATTCCACACTTTGCTGCTGCACAACCCGGCAGTCATTTTTGGACCGTCATCACTTGAGATAGAAGGCGTGATCCGCCAATTTGGCCCGGACCATGTGGTCGATCTCATGGAGGGAGGCACTACCCAGCTTGACTACATGAAGTATCCGTATGTATACCGTGTCTTCCCATCCGACTCTGAACTCCTCTCGGGTGAGGCATACTATGCCTACAAGGGCAAGGGTTGTCACTTTGCTGCAGAGGTCTATGATTCTGGGCCAAATGCACAGGCAGAGGTGGGACCGGTTACCAGGGCTTACCAGAAGCTAGGCGGCAAGATAGTGTCTAACACAACCATTGTTGCTGGCCAGAGTTCGTATCTGTCTTCGGTCGCGAAGATCTTCTCTGGGGCGCAGAAGCCACAGTGTGTCTTCTTCCACATGGATCCACAGACGGCAAGTACGTTCTTTGCCAACGTTAGTCAGTTGGGGCATCTAAATATTCCGTTCATAACCGGCGATACCGGAGCCTCCACGCAGATGGCAAAGGCGATGGGACTCAGTAATGCTTCGAAGTGGTTGTCCGGAATGGCAGCGCCACCAGCGTATGCACAGTCGAACGCGGCGTTCTTGAGTGCTTATCAGGCGGTTTGGCATACCAATAAGCCATTGCCTGCATCACCAGCAATGTATGACTCGGTTATCATCGCGGCTCTCGCCATGGATGCTGCACATTCGTCGAATCCAACCGTATGGCGCCCCTTCATCACGAAGGTGTCTAACCCGCCTGGAACGAAGTGCTATACCTATACGAGCTGTGCTGCGTTATTGAAAAAGGGAACAAAGATCAACTATCAAGGAGCTAGCGGAAACGAAAACTTCAACAAGTATCACAATGTGTTCTCGTCCTTCGAGGTAGTGAAGTTCACCTCCTCCGGTGGCTTGAAGACGGTATTCACTGAGCCAGCGAGTACTCTAGCCAAGCTGTATTAACCCTTCGAAATGATTGAGAGGCTCCGCCCAATGTCCGCGTGAGCGGATCGGGTTCGAGCCTCTTGGTCGTTGTCGGCGCTACCTCGGTTGATAGATCGTTGACTGGAGAACGCTTTGGGTGTGAAGGCTGTTTCCGGATGGGATTCCCACTTCACTCTTGACTAGCGGATGATACTTCTGGGTAAGAATGCAAGAGACCGGACCTTTCTGGTCCGGTCGGCTCATTGGGGAAAATATAGCTTGCCCAACTGGTAGACAGTTCGATGTAGATCACGAAGACCCATACACCGACTGTCTACCCGTTGGACCGCATGGGTGGGTTAAGGTCGATTCTTCAGCGCGATGCTCGCTGAAGAGTTATTAGAAGCGACTATGGGGTTATGCACCTTTACTGCATGGTGAGCGGTTGCGTTCGCGTGACCATTAGGTATCGCGGTCATCGAGACGCCGGCTTGGGCTGCGCAGAATGTAGTTACCGTCTCACTCTTCGCGGTAGCGAGGTCGGCCAGCTCTACGAATGCCTTCGAATGTGCCAGCTGAGTCATGACGCCGGCGCTCGCTCCACCACTTGCCATCATGTGTGCTTTGTAGGCAACACAGAGGCCGTGGATGCTTGCACCGCTGGCCAAGCCTTGATTGATGGTAGCGCTCGTAGTACTACTCGTGCTCTGATTGGTGGTCGATTGGT
>DAHZQE010000236.1:0-4165 GCA_027409005.1 Ferrimicrobium sp.
TGTGCCGCAACGTAATGTGCTGACGAGAGGTTCTAGGACTGGTACAATGGGTACTTCATCCCCAAGGGCACAGGTACACTAGTTCTATGTTGAGTGCCGTGGTGCTCTTGCTGACATGAGGTCTAAAGGCGTCATGAACAACGTGTACACGATCAGTAAGACACTTTGTAGAGCCCAGTCGAATGAACACTGACCTCTGCATAGACATGGACCCCAAACGAGCCCCAAACCCTCGCCGCTTCGACCCCTCACGCCACGCCGACGACACCCTATCCCTCTACGACTCCGCCGTGAATCCCGACCCTTCAAAGCGTGACCAATTTACCTTCGGAGCCGGCCGCCGCATCTGTCCCGGTATGCACGTGGCTGAACGTTCTTTATTCCTAGGGATGTCTAGGATGCTCTGGGCGTTCAAGATCGCACCTAAGAAAGATGCCGAGGGGCAGGATATCTTGCCTGATCAGGATAGGTTCACACAAGGTTTTGTTTGCATGCCGGAGGAATTTGAAGCGGAGATTACACTACGTGACCCGAGGAGAAGAGAGATGGTAGAGCGGGAATGGGAGGACGCGCAGAGGGAGAGTTTGGATTCGGGGACGAAGCAGTGGCTCAAGTAATAGTTCAGGGGCCAAGGATGTGAGTTTTGGCCAGAAGAATATGTTGTGGAAAGCTATTGGTTAGGGTTGGTGGCGACCGGTAAGGTATGTTGTGTTTAAGCGGCTGCGACGGCAATTCATTGTACCGCAGGGCTAAGGCGCACGCGATGCCCCGATCCTTGGGTTACACCGAGGTTATGGATATGGAGATCTACTACTGTCAGTCAATGGTCGTCTCTCGCCTTACCGTGCAAATGTCGTGGAAACTTCCGTCATATCTTCGCCTCGGAGTCGTATATGGCAGAACCCGATGCACCACCCCCCGTCTCTCCATGGCTATTTGCAAGTGCTATCCCGTCACAAGGCCAGCAGGTCTGCCTAGCTGCCCGGACCATGTGCGATTTGATTAGTCTCGTGACACAAGCCTACCATTTGCCAGCAGAATCGACCATACAACCAGCCCACCACATGACAAAGGAAAAAACCAGAAGAGGGCTTTCTAGCACATGCACATGCATATGCAACGTCTTGCCGCGGCTCAGCTTCCCACAGGCCAGGCTTGTACGGATAGCGTGCAGGTACACGCAGCGCTGCTGCTGTGCACTTCACCATTCGGACCCAATGCAACTTGCATCTGCAGTAGGAAATTGTCCGTCTTAATGCGGCATCATCGGCAGTGCCCATTGTATGTACCCATCCCTGCAGCAGTCAGAATATTGCGGCTAGAGCTCCAAATGAGGGCTGCGGGCGCGCCGTTCCCGCGCACAGTATGCATGCGGCGAGACCTCGCCCTCGAGGTTCACGAACGGTGTGCTGCGCTAGCCACGCCCGTCAATACCGGGCATGGAGGTTTGGGGCGCGCATGCGCATCTCCTTCGGATTTTTCGCCCAGAGCAAGCCGACGAGACTTGCGCGGGTTCACTGAAATCGGTCGCTCTCATCTCAAGAGCCGTGTACTGGCTGGCACCAACGAGCAAGACCTTCTCCACTTCTCTGGTCCTTGCGGCAAGCCTGTAGTACGTTGAACATTGAAGAGAGAGCATGCTAGGCCTGCGAGTGAAGCTCTCCATCGATCCTCTACGCAGCTAGGCACGCGTGCAGGATGCTTCAGTCGCTGTGGCCAAAGTATTGAAGACGTCTATGGACCTGACCCGATTCTTTGATGATCAGCTCCATCTCGTTTTGCGATATAAGCGAAGGCATTCAAGTGGCTTCACAGCAGCGCCCTTAATGCGAGTCGTTCAAACCTCTGCAGCAGGTCATTTACGGAGGTTGGAAAGTGGTGATTTGGCCCCAAGGATTTCGACTCGCAGTAAGCGGCCGAGACAAGGCTGTCACTCTGTGCAGATTTCGACCATTGTCCGGAGAGCGGTCCGGCCGAGTGCCATGTCGCAAAAGAAGGGCACGTTATATAGAGGACCGAACATCGATCCGGGCTTGACCGCGTTGAGAGGCTCAATCCAAGGAGTTTCGAGACCGTTGTGTAGTGCTTTCTAGCTTTGGGGAGACTCATCGCTGTCAATTCGTAGATGGGCATATTAACGAAGCAGCCAGTGCTGCATCAATTGGAGGGGTGAGGCATTGAACAGACTTTGTCAGCATCGTTCTCCATTTGTACATATCGGACGCACAGAGAGTCCGCAAGTCTAGCAAGAGTAAGATACAGTACCTCCCTGATACGCCCCACTTCTCGGCCCCTATACCATCTTCTGTACGAGGGATTGAGGAGGTCCCTTCGGCTAGGGTCCACGTTCAATAGGACATATGCTGTCTATTAGCCGAATATAGCCGCCTATTTCGGGCCAGCAAGTTTGTCGGGACCAGATTGCACCATGGTCTGGCCAGGGTTGTTCCCGCCGACGCCAGTGATGGGCTCGATGCGGTTTTCCTAGGCATCACGTCAGCATACTTACGCCCTTATCAGCTTCTGCGTATGCAGGCCACTCACCTTGAGGTATTCGTCCGTCTTCTCCTGCCACTCCTTGGTCATGGTGGATGGCGGGCCGCGAGCGAAGTGCCGGACGGTGAGGAAGATGACGGCGGAGATACCGACGCCAATGGCCGTGTACCACGCGATGGTCCAGCTCTCACCTGGCGGGGGAAGAGCACGAGGACCATGAGGGCCGAAGGCAATCCAGTACGCTACAATGACCCGAGGTCAGCGCGTCCATCTTCACACCCTCAATGCTCCCCTCAGGTGAAGTGCGGTCGCGTGACGTCTCCAACGTGCGCTCAGAATGCCATCCACGCCTTCCTCATTCATAGAGAGTGGGATTGCACCTACCAGCCTTCTTCTCCTGCAACGTCAACTCATTCCAGTCGCCCTTCATCCGGTCCCGGAGGGCCATCCACAGATCGGCCTGCTCCTGTGGCGGCATCGCCTCCCATCGTTTCTCGATGTTCGCCAGCGTCGGGTTGCTGATGGCATGTGCCTGTCGCGCCTGCACCGCCGAGAAAGCCGCCGCTCGGGGGGAGACACGCAGGGCGGAGGCGGTGGTAGGGAGACGGGCGAGAGAGGCGCGGAACATGTTGGGCAACGAGGCGGCGGAGGCGGAGGAGCGGAACTGTGTTGGAGGTGGCCTCAGTGCCTAGCTTGGGCTCGGATGTGGTGGGTGTGAAGGAGAGTGTGGTGTCGGCGGTGGTTGTACTCGTCAACGGCAGAGATTCTTCGTCGGCGTGCAATGCTCTGAGCTTCGAGCTTCACGGCCTCGGGATTTCCCGGCTTCTCCTGATTGGCACGTCAGGCCAGACGTCACTCCACGCAAGGAACACGCGAAGGCCGCGGAGCTTCAGGGCGACATCGATACATTCATCACCAATTCAATTTGACACTTCAGTGGGAACATCTGGCGATGCGATCAGAATTGCTCTTGGCTTTCAGGTCTTCGACGCGCACCCAAAAGTGATGTGTCGTATTGAGCGGCCGAGGACGTGCTGAAGCGAGTCCCCGCCAGCATTGACTGATCCACGTTATCCAACACGGCATTGCCTGGTGAGAACTCCTCCCTCTTTCGCCCTGCTACCTTCTTGAGCACTTCTTCTCTCTTTGCGCGGCATGCCTTGAGTGTATAGTTGCAGGCAGCCGTGGCCTGATTGCCTTTGTTGGCACCTTATCCCAACGAAACCGGGAAAGCGCCGGGCCGACAGAGTTGGAAGGAGCGTTGCGGGTGTCCCTGGGAGACGGTAATATCGGCGTTCTGCTGGGTTGGATGATGGATGAGTGCCGAGATGGATCTCCGACCCTTGAAATCTTGCTAAGCTTGGAGGGCCGCGCATCTGTGCACCAGGACCCCGGCAGCAGTGTGGCCGTTGCTCCGCTTGTGAGAAACACTTCGCAGCAGATGCCAATGGCTGTGAGCGCCCAGCAATGCTCGAGGTGGCAAAGCGGGGGAAGGCTAAAACGGTGGAGTAGCTCAGACACGCTTTGGTAACCGCTGAAGTACAGAGCAGGAGAGACTGAGATGAGAGACTAACCCTAACCCTCGAAGTCGAGAAGAATGCCGCGCAGATGCAAGCAAGGAGCAGACCTGGTTAAGATCGAGCTCGCGGGAGTCAAGAGGGAGCGAGCT
>DAHZQE010000240.1:0-6442 GCA_027409005.1 Ferrimicrobium sp.
GGTGCCGAAGCCGCTGAGTGTACGCAAGAGCTACCAGCATATTGGCGGGGCCCCGGTGGATGGGAAGAAGGAGGCAGAGCCGGGCTTGCCAGCGGCGTTGATACCTGGGGGCATGCACGCGGCCAGGAAGAGTACGGAGGAGTGGCGGTACGAGGACGAGGCGAACGGGAATCCGTGGGCGGGCGTGCAGTCGGATGGCGCGGGTGGGAGTACCAACAATCCGTACAGACAACCGCCGCAGCAGAACGGGTACATAGCCTATCAGCCCAGCGGAGCGGTGCCGGAGCGGAAGCCTGTCCCGCCGGCTGCACCCCCTCCACAGCCAGTCGGTGCGCCTCCTCGACCTCCGACCGCTGCTGCGCCCGCCCCGCCGGCCGAGTTGCCCACGGGGCCGAGGACGCCGGCGGACGAGCTTAGTCAGCTGTCCTTGGGCGAGCAGCGTCCGCAGCGGAAGCCTTTCGAGACGACGGACATTTTGGCTCTGCCTGGGCAGCGGCAGGCATCACTGGCAGAGGCAGATGGGCAGCAGGCGCATGAGTTCCTGTCGAACAATCCGTGGAAGGCACCCAGCCCAGCACCGCCCGGGAATGGTGCATCTGCGCCGTCGGAGCCGGCGCCGTCAGTCGCGCAGCAATATGCGCCACCGCCTGGTCCTCCCCCCAAAGCCGCAGCCGCCGCGCCGCTCATAGACCACGAGCCCGCACCGCCGCAACGGCCGCACACAGAGGCTCCCAGACCGATCCCAGAACCCATCGACACATCCGCGGCAGCAGCAGCAGCAGCCGCCGCCGCCCTTGAACCGCGAGGAGAAGCACAGCCGGTACCAGAGACGCCCAACACCATCGCCGGCCGACAACGAAGCGAGCACTACTCCATCAAACACATCAACTGGCTCGACGGGCAGACCCATCAACTCCGACAATCACCGATCCTGACCCAAAACGCCAACGGCCCCTGCCCCCTCTTGGCGCTCGTCAACGCACTCGTGCTCACGACCCCTCAGACCCTCGAGACAGCACTTGTAGAGACTCTTCGAACCCGCGAACAGATTTCTCTGGGTTTGTTGCTCGACGCCGTCTTCGACGAACTAATGTCCGGTCGGCGCATGTCCGAGGCCGGCGAACTGCCGGACGTAGGCGAGCTGTACACCTTCCTGCTCGCTCTGCACACGGGCATGAACGTCAACCCGCGGTTCACGCTCCAATCAGGCAGTGGAGCCATAGCCGGGACGTTCGAGCAAACGAAGGAGATGCAGCTGTATTCCGCATTCTCCATCCCTTTGATCCATGGCTGGATCGCGCCGGCAGATACCCCAGCGGGGATGGCGATGCAGCGGAACGCGCCGACGTTCGAGGAGGCGCAAAATATCCAGTTCCTTGAGTCGGAGCTTGAGGACAAGAAGGGCGCGGAGGGGTTGAGCAGGGAGGAAGACCAGGTGCTGCAAGACATTAGGACAGTGAACCAGTTCTTCAGTACCTGGCCTACGCAACTCACGGATTTCGGATTGGAGGAGATCTCCAAGGGTATGAAGGCTGGCCAGACGGCGATTCTGTTCCGCAACGATCACTTCTCGACCCTGTACAAGGAGCCTAGACATGGCGCGCTGATGACGCTAGTCACGGACGCGGGATATGTAGGGCACGATGAAGTCGTGTGGGAGAGTCTGGTGGATGTGGCTGGCAGCGCCAGCGAGATGTTTTCGGGTGACTTCCGCGTCGTTTCGCACGGCCAGGATGCGACGAGGCTCAATCAAGGCAATAGTGGAGGCGGGGAGGAGGGATGGACGACCGTGCAGGGCCGGAGACCGCAACGGCAGGGCGCCGCCGTATCGCAGACGCAGCAGCAGAGCGAGGAAGTCCCACCACCGCTCCCTGGCCCACGGCCCGCGGCTGCTGCCACTGTGTCGACCGGAGACGAGGACCTCGGCCATCATACTCGCTCCGCAAGCGAGCAAGAAGACCACGATCTGGCCCTCGCCCTCCAATTACAAGAGGAGGAGGAAGCGAACGAACGCGAAGCAGCCGAGCGGCGTCGTCGCGAAACGAGGTTGAGCGAGCAATACCTCTCCTCCCAATCCCAAAACACGGGCAACGACCCCGAGGGCCCCCGTCCTCCGATCCCGCCTAGGCGATCTCGCTTCTCGCGCTCCGGAGGACCGACTGGTCGTCCGGGCGTGCATCGGCCGGCTGAGCAGGGACAAGGAGGCTCTCCGCCGCCTCCGACGTACGAGCAGAGTGCCAACGATCGCATGTACCGTCCCGCGGGCGCCACAGCGGCGCAGGGACTGGAACAAGGCAATCCGCTGTCTGCGTACGACGCGCTTAGACGGCAACAGAGCGGCGTGGTGCCGGGAGCGCAGAGCAGCACGAGTGTGAATACGATGGGTACCGTGGGCAACGGCGGCGGGAGGCAGGGGAATCGGATCAGGAGGAGGAGCAGTCAGATGAATCCTCCGGGAGGGTATGGGCCCGGCGGAGCAGGGGTGGCAGGAGGGTCGCAGCAGGGCATGAACGGGAACGGGAGGGTGGGGCAGGCGGCTGGGGTCAAGGATGCTGAGGACAAGTGTGTGGTCATGTAAGCGGACAAAGTGCCGGGGCGGCTGTCTCGCGAGACGACGATTGCTTGCTATTGCGTTTCGATTTCTGGAGATACCCGGAGCAGGGAAAGTCGGCGGGCGATCGGGTGCGAAGGCCTGGTTTCAGCATTACGCCGGGGTTGCAGCGGAGTATGGAGATTCTGTGTATGGGTATTGGGAAGATCTAGACACCTGGCACTCTACCGCCCAACATATCGTTTTAGTACCGCAGGCGGCGTGAACGGCCATCTCACTCACAGCGAAGGAACCCGGTCACCATGGCGGCCGCTTTTCGCACCTGGATCAGAGGGACGCACCAAATCCCTCACGACCTCAGCCATCCTCGCCAGCGCGAGGGAGGAGCCACTTCGCGGCACCGACCTGCGAGAGTGAGGATCTGTCGCCACCGGGAGTTGCTGAGCCGGTCATGGCTCCAGAATTCGGTCACTCCCGAGACTTCGTTTGGGAGAGTCTCGACGGCCGGGGAACACTTGAGGCTTACGACTGCCAACCCGTTGACGTCGGCTGTACAGGCTGCGGGAAGCGGAAGGCGCACGAGGAAGGCGGGCGCAGTGGTAAGAAGCCGAAGGCACCGTCACGGACGAACGAAAAGAAAACCCCAGAGTGCCCGTCAAATTCGATTGGCAACGTCGCCACTGCAGCCAAACCCTGAGGACAAGCGCCCCAGCCACTCCATCAAGCTGCCTTGTCGATGCACCAACCCCAGCCAAGGACGCGTCCACTGCCGCCACAGGGGGCTCCGCATGTCCTTCGAGAAGAATGGAGCATTCGAGCGTACTGGCTCTGTACACCCTTTGGCGTTTGGATCGAAGGCCTGAAGTGATATCTCCGGTGTGAGTGGGATCGGGAGGGAAGAGGTGTGAGGGGATAGTATGGACGAGCTGGATCGGCGGAGCCAGAGAAGGGATCACGGGGCTTTGTGTCCAGCTTTCCCGCGGAGGTGAGATGGTAGTCTGGAGTGCGATTAACAGAAACCCCTCGCCAAGGGGACGAGGGGCGGTTGAGGGTCATGGTATGATGGTAGCAGCGCGATGTACAGACTTGATTTGCTGGTGTCTACACATAATTCACTGTCCCGGCCAGGCCTCGAACGCTAGCCTCCACTCGAGATTGCTGGAGACCACCAAAGAAGCAGGGTCATCTGTTTCGAAGCTGCGCATCTCGCTCACCAATCGCGGAAGACCTCCCAATGGCCGGTATCGACATGCTTGTCCCTACCTCGTCACGTTGCCTCTTAGCCAGCGCGGTAGTCCGCCGTGGCATCCGCCTGTGGTTCTCGACTGCAGCGGCACTGATCATGTACTACTTCGTCTTCTCCCGCAACCTCGGCAGCCAATATCTGACTGATCTTGCTGGCATCGTCGGCAGCGAGTCCCTCACAGACGAACTCTATCTGATGCCAAACCCTCTGACAAACTTTGACAGCATCTTCAATACCTTCTGGGTGTCTCACTTTTTCAGCTACCAGGCTGGCAACTCCGCTTTCCCGGCGCAGACCTTGTGGATTTTCATGGCCGTCTTTCAGCAATCATATACCGTGCACACCACAATGGTCGTCATTCCTTTCACGCCGGCGCAGATGGCGGATGGTCGGCGCGGCTCTCTTCGTCTTGAGCGCATGGTGGGTATACTCTTGGGCCGGTTTACTCCATCACCGGTCTCGTCTTCGCCGACCTGGTCATGTCCATGGACTTCCGACGCAAGTGCAAAGAGAGCCGCCTGTCCACAGTTGCGACGGCTGGACTGTGCATGGCGGTGGGCTACATCATGATGTTCGTTTGGTCGACGATTTGGGCCAGAATTGCGGAACGCGGAACTCAGCTACCACACTGGCCTTTATCAGACTGGCGATTTCTTCACCGAGAGCACTTCGAATGACTCTTCTGCGCCGCAAGTGCGCGCCGACAATTACCTGGTGATCGTCGGCTTGTGCATTCTCTCGGAGTCGGTGGACTTCTTGCAGAGAGTGTTCAAAAACCCAGTGTTTCTATATCTCGGCAAGCAATCCTGCAGTGAGTTTCAATCTGCTTTCGTGCTTACTTCGCATGCTGAAACTTGCCAGGCTACTTTCTCCTCCAGTCGGTCATCATCTACACACTGGGTGTTCATGCTGCGAAGCCTATGATGAGTAACGGCGGGAACAAGGACGCATATTCCCGAGCCACTGGCGTAGCGTTCATTATCTGTCTGCCTGTCACAGCTGCTGGTGGCAAAGTGTTCTACTGGCTGTTGGACCGTCCCAGCCACGCCTTTGGTCGCCTCATCTGGGCATGGCTTAAGGAGTGAGCCGGACCAAATTATTCCTGGTCGTCCTCACCGCCATCAACCGTCTTCGCATAGAAGCTCCGCTGTATCATCTTCCCATACGCGTCTGTCACTAACAGCCCGTCCACCAATGCAACCGTACCGGCGCTCCAGAGCAGGCACTCCGGAATGTCTAGGTCAAAGTCCCTTCCCAGGGCGTACTGAATGATGAAATATGCTGGCTGGTTCGACCACAAGGCTGGACCGTCATCCGGCAAGGTGTGTTCCAGCAGTCGATCTGCGAAATTCGTGCTGACGAGCAGCACCGTCTATTGAACGGGGAATGAGAGCCAGAGAGTGGATGAGGGTTATCGTATTAGCTTTTGTTGCAAGAGCTCGCGATTACGACGCAAAGGGCCAGGAATCTGAGCATGCCGGTGAGCCCAGTCGTCGGGTCGTTAGAGCAGAGCGGGTCTGATTGCATACCACCAGAACGGGATGTCGAGCTGTCAATAGAGGACGAAAGTGTAAAGGACATCCGACGCTCGTTACCCTGTGTTGTGTCGCGTCCACCATAGAGTCCTCCCCAATCCTGAACACTTTGGATCGTGCGAAGGACCGAACCTATGCCCAGCTTTCCGACACCGCAATGTAGCGCCATTGATTCCTCGATCGAATGCCGATTCACTTTGCGTCAGCCGAAGTAGCACAACATCGAAGACCACCCTGGCCTCGAGTCATTCGCACAATCAGAAGTCCCTCAGCTGTAGGCCGCCAGCTGAACATACTCTCCCTAACAATGCTACCCCGAGAACATCGTACGGAAGCAGATATCAATCCCGATGTCTGACACAGAGCATCCGGAAACGCTGGCGCCGTAGGCGCTGATGTACTGGTAATTGTAGCTCTTGCCGTTGGCGAATGACGAAGCATTGAGCCTGGAAATTGTGCAATCATCATTCGTGCAGTGGTTGACTGCTGTGGTGTCGCCGCGCGAGAGGAGTTGTTTCGCTTCAACTTCGTTTGCCAAAATGTCGATTGGTAGAGCGACTGCTATGCCCATGGCCAACTATGGCGATGCAGAGTGTAACTGCATTTTGTGGGCGTTAGAAGATTGATATGGAGAGCGTTGATGGATAATGGGATGGGATGACTGTGGTTCATGCCGTCTTATGTGCCAAGCTCGCGAATCTAGGGAAAACTTCAGAGCCGTCATCCCATCTCATGTGCTTCACAGTGCAGCGCTGCATAGTGGAGGCTCTACCAAAATGGTTGCAGGTCTGTTAGCGGCGATATACAACGAGACGCGACAACATGGTCTGAGGTATGAGTGCAGATGCTGACAGTGCAATGTCAACCTGCAAAATGGACGAGGACTGATCACTGTCAGGTGTCGGGAGAAGACCATGCGTTCCTGCTTCCCTCAAGCACACGCCAATTGAGTAAAGTGATCTGGGGGAAATCCGGAAGACAACGATGCTACCAGAGTTGATGGTGGACTAGCGAGACAACTCATGGAGGATCGCAGAGGGTCGCACTGGCTCTTGTATGCTGTGGGTCGGATGTGCGAAAGCACCCGCCGATTGGGACTGTCCTCCGGAT
>DAHZQE010000242.1:0-6341 GCA_027409005.1 Ferrimicrobium sp.
TGCTGCCGCTCCTTGACTGCCACAAGCACCTGATCTCATCCCCAGCAATGCTGCATACCCTCTGGTTCGGCCGCAGCGCCAACCGGCAGTATTGTGTGGGCAGGCGGGTGATTTTGAGCGCAAAAATGTGCGGTACAGCGCAAACGCTCGTGGAGAGCAGTGAGATGCGAGGTCGGAACAATGAGTGCAGCCAGCAGCATGCCGGCAAATGGCGATGGCCGCTCTCAATGAGACCTTGAAAGACTGGACCCCTGTAAAACAAAGGCTTGGCAGGAGCGACATCCATCTAGGCCGTGAACGTTTTTATCTTTGCTCGAAGCATCAGAGCATGACAATGGGAGACGGTTGGCCGTCTCCCACATCAACGAGGGCTTATCTGCCTTCGGGGGATCGAGGTGCCGAAGACCGATGATGAGAGATGTGTCTGCCAGTGAGGAACAAGCTAGGTGACTAGACGTTGCTGCGAGCAGGCCCCGATGCCATGAGGTCGTCAAGGATAGCCTGGTGAGCGAGGGAGCCTGTGAGTCACTAGTGCGTTGGTCAATCGAGGTTGTGGTTGTGGCAGTCAAGGAGCGGCAGCAACGAAGACAGCTGCATGAGTGAAGAAATTGGTGAACGGAGAATATTGAGAACTGAAAGTCGTTCATGCAAGCTGTACACATATGTTTGCTCGAGAGGCATTTCAGAGCCGATAATCCCATAATATCTCAGTACTATTTCCCGAGATTCTCGGCTCGTAGCGGCCTTTGTGCCTGCCAAGCTGGCCGGAGCAATTTGGCATCTTTTTGTCTTCGCAACGCGATGTTGCATAACGGACCACAACCGGGAAATTGATATTGGTATAGATTTTGCATCCATACATCGTACCGCAAGTGTCCTTGTCGAGGGATCGCGCGAAGGCGGCATCGGCGTATCTCCCTGCTCTTACTCCGACATACCCTCTTATTATGCCAACGCACAGCATCTCATGGGCCCTCGCCTCCAAACATCTCTTCGGGCACATCCTCCGCGACAAAGTCGGCGTGAATGTGGTCTGGCAGCACAAGCCAGTCGTTCTCCGAGGGCGATGCATCGAAGAGTCTGCTGCTTGATGGGCAGGCGAAGAACGTTTTGACTATCGGCCCGGAGCTCATCTCCGTCTGACAGAGTGCCACCAACGTGCTGACCACATGATCCGCGTCGCCAGCAAAGTGATAAATGTCTTCGCATGCCGTGATGGCGTCCCTAGAGGAGCTGTGGCATTTGCGGAGCCCTCTGCGTCTTTCCGGCGGACTTTGTGCACGATAAGCAAGTCGATGGCCGTGACGAGACTGACGAGCCCGGAAAAACGAGTAAGGCTCTGAAGCGCAAAAGTCGTGGATTGAAGAATAGTCCTGCTTCGGAGGCGAGGAAGTGGGAGTTTAGAATCACTTAGGACGCGGAGTTTGCAGACTTGCGCGAAGAGCTTGCAGGCGGTGGCGATGACGACGATCCAAGCTTTGAAGAAGAAGAGTCGCCGATTTGATCTTTGTCGGCGCATATAACAAAACAACTAGCACTCGATCGTAGTGCGTGTTTGGGAAGCGTGGAGGCCGCGAGTGATTTCTCGCTCTTGAGGCATATGATGGCGCCCCTGCTGTGCGCTAAACTGGAAGTCCTCTTCGCGTCCTGGGTCAACATCGCCGTCGCTCACAGCTTGCCCAGTCGCCTTGATCAAAAGTTGATCATCGGCATCGAAGCGCCTGGAGACAACCACGGATCCATAGCGTTTGCCTGGCCCGGCAAGAACGGGAAGATGTCCGAAATCTCCATGGACCAATCATCGCCCAACGGAATTTCTTGGCTCAGCGTGTCGAACAAAATTCCGTTTGAACATGGCAGGTCGTCCATCAAGTTCTGCGCGATATTGACTGCCCCGTCGAACGGGGCTTCTGGGATTAAAGAGGTGCCGGTTGGTTGTGTAGTGCAAGCCGGGTTGACCGGCTCTCTTCGGCGGACCTTGACGTGTCCGACAAGTGGCAGACTGACGCTCAGGCTGCCGTCTGGAGACACGTTCTTCCCGTCCAGGAAGTCCCGCATGATGCTAATGGCACGTGCAGCCTGCCGCGCAAACAGTCCGCCAGGCCCAGGCCTGTCGCTTTGGCCGTCAAGCACGCCGATGATGCCGTTGATAATTGCCATCATCGCCGGGATCTGACTGCTACCTCTGCCGGATGGGTCGCCGCGAAGTTGACTGACCTTATTCAACGTGAAGAGAGCGGCGGGTAGCACTTGGAGATCGAGAGCCCTCGCAGCAAAGAAGCAGGCCGGGAGCAAGCTGCGGAACGAGACGTAGCGCCTTCCGAGTTCGGTGCAAGCCTCCGTACAAACCATGTCACTATAAAGGTACGCATTGCTGCGTTGATTCTGCAGTGCTAGTT
Organism: Ferrimicrobium sp.; assembly: GCA_027409005.1. Taxonomy (GTDB): domain Bacteria; phylum Actinomycetota; class Acidimicrobiia; order Acidimicrobiales; family Acidimicrobiaceae; genus Ferrimicrobium. The sequence continues at coordinate 2,400 of DAHZQE010000242.1, forward strand.
GCAAGTGCGTCCGGACCAATAAATACTGATGAAAATGCTGGAGAAAGTGCTCAGGCGTTAGAGAGTTGGATGCGAGCTGCCACCAGCCCGGAGGCGTCGAGTTGGCCAGCTGTCTTAAACGGCCATCGATCTGCAAGACCCTTGAGCACAGCTCGGTCCAAGATTCGCCCTGAGTCTGCAGTCGATCCAGACTCTGAAGCTCTCCGGCGATGTCGGCTAGGCGGACCAAGTATGCCCGCTGGTCCACCACTCCGGCATTCACAGGCTCCGGACTCACGAAAGGGTGATGTGCTGTACCTAATGGTAGACTGAACACCATGCAGGCAAATCGATCGGTGGCGCAGATAGCCGTCCACAAGCGCGCGGCTTCCATGAACTTGGGTTGCTGTTCCTCTCCGCTATTGCTCGTAGCTGTATCGAAGAAGCTACGGCCTGCTTTCTGTGCAGCTTTGGGCAGGCCCACAAACTCGGCCAATGCAATCAGACGTCGGAGGTTGATCCAAGTCTTCTGCAGTCTCGAATGTACGAGTTGCATGCGCGTCCAGATCAAGCAGACCTGCAGACCATCAAGGGAACTGGCAATGACGTCGTCTTGTATTATCGCAGCCTCGACCGCATCCGAGACTGTTCGTACAAACGCTGCTCGTTGCTTCTCGTCCTGCAGTTCACCAATGGCCTGTCCAGGACTTGTCTGCAACACTGTCACTGATAGGGACACCAGAAGAACGGCCATCTCGGCAGGATTGGCTGCTGGATCCTGAACTTTGTCCCAGAGCACTAGGAGTTCCTCCACACTACGCATGCCATCCGGCACTGGGAACAATGTGCCGGTGATGTGGAGCCACTGATCTGCGTAAGCCGCTATGGCCGCAGCTTGAGCTCTGGATGGGATGTGTGCTCTCAGAAGCTTTCTGGCCCGTTCATAACGCCCTAGCGACGTAAGGTGCCTCGATGGGCCAGTCAGAAATGTTTCTTCATCCTCGGACTTATCGTACCCTGACGTCCTGAGTAGCTGTTGAAGATATGCCGGTGGCGGCTGTGGAGTCGGGTCATCGCCTTCTGAATCCGACTCACTTTGCACATCGGCCGTAGGCGCTCGATCCAAGGTCTCAGTGCGGTCGTCGAGTTGTGTTGGAGCCTCTGCTGCTGGCGTGGTCCCATTCCTCGCACTCAGCAAGCGGTAGAGATGATCTACCTGCCTCTCCAACTTGGCTATGCGGTCCCGAGAGGTGACACGAAGGCCCTGCAGGTCCCGCAAGACGGCTTTCTGTGGCTGACACACTCGATTGCGCTCTAGGCAGTGCTCGCAAGACTGCGAACCTTCGCTCGGCCAGATGCATTTGATCTTGCGCTGTCTGTCCGAGCGACGACCTTAGCCTGGGTGGTTGAGACGCTTGGCGGCCAGAACTCGCACGCACCTGCACTCGGTACAGCTCTTTGTGCCCTTCCGGACTTGATGTTGCTCCATTTTCCGAGGTGTTGTTGAAAAGGGTCGGACGTCGCTGCAGCACGAGTGTGGCGAGGACGGAGAGCGGGTCAGGTGACCATCGCGTCACGGAGGCCGAAGCGGACGAGGTGCCGAGCAATCTGACCCCATTCAGCTCGTCCGAAAGCGGCTCCGAATCCATCCCCTCCTCCCTCCAAGTGCCTCCTCGTTCAATCAGGTACGTGTATACTAAGCCGCTCCGGCTTTGATCAATTATCACGCTATGATCGATCACCAGATTGAATTTGTTCTCTCGCGGAGTAAACGTAATCCCGGCCGGCGACACCGCACGGCGTCCGACCCAATAGCGTGTGTGATGCTCGGACAGAAGTACACATAAAATACCATGACCGCAGCCGAAGGCAAGTCACACCACAATAGCGTCTCTGAGCCACCTGTCACACTTACTAGTATCATTAAAACATACAAACCAGCAGCATGCCATCAGCAAGCTCGCACCAGCAGGGCCCTCCATACCCTCCTCACTTCTCCCAGCCAGGCGGCTCTCCAGCACCCCTACCAGATGTCGTACTCTCCTCCCTCTTTCTGGCGTTTTACGTCGGCCTCGCCATCTTCCACCAATTCATTTACCAGACCAACAGACGACGAAGTCACAATTTCAAGATCTCAATCCCGCTTTTCGGCTTCTGCATGGCCAGGATCTTGACGCAAACGCTTCGAATCGTTTGGGTGTACAAGTCGCACAACGTCAGTCTCGCCATTGCAGCCAACATCTTCACCAACGCTGGGACCCTGATACTCTATGTCGTCAACCTGCTCTTCGCCCAGCGGATCTTCCGAGCACGACATCCAGTGGTCGGCTGGAACCGGCCGCTGCACTTCGCCCTCATCACCTGCTACGTCCTTGTGGCGCCGGCCTTGATTATGATCATTACGCTTGTCACCCTGGGCTCCTACTCACTCAACCCGTCAATCGGCCAAGACGTACGGAAGTGCGAGCTGGCGGCCCTTACATACATTACCTTCTTCGCCGTATTGGCGCCGGCGCTGCTCATCGCTGCCTTCGCGATCCCCAAATCGAAGAAGGTACCCATGCAGACTTTCGGATCTGGCAGCCTGACAAGCAAAGTCCTGATTGCCGCAACCTCCTCTACACTTTGCCTGATAATTGCTGGGTACCGTTGTGGAAGCACTTGGCAAGCACCGCGGCCGCTTGACAATCCGCCGTGGTGGGACTCGAAGGCGTCGCTGTACGTCTTTCTCTTTGCAATGGAGGCATTGGTGATGATCCTGTTTGCTGTTACCAGGGTGGATGTCCGGTTCCACGTACCGGACGGTTCTAGTAAGAGGAGAACCTACGAGGTCCCGGCCGCAGCGGATAAGCTTACTGGGGGTCCGGATAGGGATGCGAGGGGCGCAGAGGAAGAGCCGAAGGAGGCGGTCTGATCGATCGGATCATGGAAAGCATTGATAGAAATAGAATTTTGCGAAGGAGACTTGCACTGGTTCCATCGTCAGCCACACAACATGTACGGTGTGTCTCTCTGCACAATTTCCGAAGCACCTTAACCTGGCCTCTGAGCTTCACGAGTCCCTTTTGCGGCGGTCTTTTACTCCCGAACTGATACGTCGTGCTTCTCCTGCAGCTTATGCAGATCTCTCCGATTAGTCTCTTCTGCAGGCCTCGCTTCAACGCACGTCTTCTACGCCTTCTCCAAACCAATTTTCAGCCCTTCCAGCTTCGTTGAAATTCCTCCTGCCTTCCGCTGGGCACCGTCCAGCTCGGATGCGAGACCTATGCGAAGCAAACAAAGCTCCTAACACTGCTCGCGCGCATGACCGAGCGGCTGTAGGATTTGTGACACCTCAGCGCACACATTGCCGCTGCGACTGCTGGCAGTGGCTACCTCAGCATTTAGCTCCAGGTGCAAAAAACGCGCAGCTGCGCGCTCGGTGCCCCATGCGACTTCTGCCTGCTCCCTTTCATGGACGGTAATCCGAAGCTTGTGCAGAACAGCAACGAAACGACACTCGGCGGCTTGAAGGTCGAAGAGTGCTTGTTCATAATTCTTCTGGCGATCACGATATTCCCGCTTGAGGCCTGTGATTCTGCGCCTCCCGCATCGCGACCCGCCTCCTCGCGTCTGCCAAACTGATTTCCGTCTTCTCTTTGACTCTCAGGAGCCCTGCAACCTCCGAGCCAACCGATCAAGTTGCCGCCATTTCGTACAGAAGCCCAGTATTTCAGCGACCCTCCTAATCGCGCTTTTCACACGTCAGCACCAGGGTCGGCTCGCCCTACAGGACTAGAGCGGCTCATGTGTCACGCTCTTCCTTCAGCTGGTGATTGCGGCGCGAGACGCTTTCGAGGTGCCTTTGGCGGTCTTGCAAGCTGGACTGAAGTGTGGTGAGCTTGGTAAGCCTTGCTTGGCTCTCTTCCCGCAGCCTCCAACTTCTGCATCCAGTTGCAACACGAGCTCCGCATGGCTGGCGCT
>DAHZQE010000250.1:0-9693 GCA_027409005.1 Ferrimicrobium sp.
ACGCTCACCTCCACTGCTACATTTTCTCGGTGGATCATCGTTCTTCGCTTCGACGATGTCATCAAGGGTACAGGGGGCGGGGCGTCCTAAGAAACTCTGCTAAGTGAAATATCCCACTTTTTTGTTTGCGTCGGGACATCATGCAGCGAGCTTTCCGCACACCGATGACTGCCATTGCCGGGCGTCTAGTGACGATGTTGCACCATGGGATTGGACGAAGTCGAGGACGCAGGGAAAGACTGGAGCTTGTTGGAGTGAGATAGCAGTGGCGGCCTGAGCCATCCAGAATTTTAGGCTAATATTCCCTTGTGGCCTCAGGCTGTCACAAAACACCACTAGCGGTCGGGAGGCGGATCAGCAGAAGGCTTTGTTGATTCAATATTCACACACTTGAGACTACAGAAACGTCCAAATGAAACTCCAATCTTATAACCAGCCCCAACCATTTTCTGGGGATACCGCGTCGCCGAATGCGAGGGTATCAGTGATCCTCATGCGCCAGTGTATGTACCTTTCCATCGAAATCCTACCGATAGAAATCTCCCCTCTTGACATTCACACCGTACTCCCCGACAGCCATCCCGAGATCCTCCATGGTCAGCACTGTCCGCCCTTGCGCACTGCCTGCACCTCCGCCACCGTATCCAGCCCTTGGACCTCCCAGTGGCTGAGACTTCCCACCGTCCTTCTTACCCTTTCCACCTCCGCCCTCTCCACCCTCGCCACCGCCAGCCATCGCCCCAAACCCTGCCGCGCCGCCGAGCCCAGTAAGCGGGTTGTTCGAAGTCGTATTTGTAGACCGTATACGCGAGTATTGATACGCATCCGCCGCAATATCCGCAATGAACTTCTGCGTCGCCAGTGCCATGAGCCTCGCTAACCGCCGGTCCGTCTCTGGCGGTGGCGGTAGGCCAGCCAGGGTGAGGTAGTAATCCGTGACTGCATCAGGTATGATTGGCGCATAGTCATCCATCTTTCCCAGGAACTCCCGCAAGCTTGCGTCCTTCTTCTGCGGTATCCGCGGTTCGATCACCGCCGGCACGTCTGTGGCTTGCCCGTCCACGGGGGCTTGATCTGGCGCGGGCGGCATCGGTACGTCTGCTGCGCCGTCGAACGACGCGCCGTTCGTTGCCGAGGACGTGGGATTTCCTATTTCGGCATCGAGATCGCGGTCTGCGCTGGCGTCGAATGCGGGCTCGTCGGAGGAAGTGTTGGGTTGGGTGGATTGCGGTTGTGTGTCGGGAACGGTACCGTCCGAAGCGGGCTCGTGTGACGATAATGATGGCTTTGTGTCCTCCATTGCGGCGAGTGAGAGGGTGAAAGGCGCAGGAATGAAGTTATCCAGTCACTCGCGCTTTCCTGCCCCGGCTGGGTCAGTCGCAACCGCGGGAGGTGCGCGTTTGGGAGCGGTCGCAGCTCGATACACTCGTCCACGCCGTTGAGATTAGCTGTTTGCGAGATGCGCTGCGACTGTGTATCTCCTCCAAATGAGATCTCCTCCCTTGACCTCCCCTTGTCCCTTCCTTGACGTCCAATGTCGATGGCGGCGGGGCTGACATGTGAAGTCGAGCAGGTGCACTTGCGGCCTGAGGCATCAGTTCCAAAGGAGTCGCGCACCCGCCGGCTTCGCCCAGACCTCCCTTACGCAAAGTCTGCGATACATGCAATTGGTGCGGTAAGCAATGTGTTGAATATCTCATCATGGATACGAACAACTACCGAGAAAGACGACAGTCCAAAGGCCTGCCATTTGTACTTTGGGAAGTCCATGTCGGTCATCACCAAGACGCAGTCACCACCAAACGGAGGCATCGTAGCAAGCGCTAGTGGTGCTACCGCTCCAGCATCTTGATGACCCAACATCATCTGAGTTCGCTATATCTCGCGCTCGGCGATCGTGGCCGTTCCAGGTCTTGGACATCAACCAGTGTTCATAAAGCAACAGACTTCCATGGGACCTAGAGCGTGAGAAACAGCTTCCGCCACCGCAAAACATTCTTTCCAGACACAAAGTGCGAAGAATCGATATGGCTGTCAGCAAAACCTATGTATTTCCTGCCGCGCGCCGATATTGACCAGCAGAGATCGTTACATCCCTTGTTAAAGGTTCTTGCGAAGCCTTCCCAGCTCGCATACCGCCGCGCTTTTCTCCGTACCTGGCGGGTTTACTCACGGACTCACGTCTCGTCGCTTTGGCCCACTTGTTTAGCTGAGGGTACTGGATCTAATGTCAGCATCAGTCGAAGTGGGGAATTGCGCCTCGCTCCGTGTACTATGACTGCTCTCGTGGCCAGCACTGGGGCGCCGTTGCATCATCAGACGATTCCAACGTAGTTACTCTACTGACAGTGGCATGGCGGACTGGGTCCATCGCTGGAATTGGTCGTCGACTGAGCCCGCAGAATGGAATTTGAGATGACCCAGGGCTCGCCCCTACCTCTAGAAGGCCATGTGTCTGCCATTTGTCATGTCCGCAGCCCATCCTGGGTCGGAGATCTTTTCTTTCTAGGGTTAGACACGCATCTCCATCGAAGGACACTCCAATTGAAATGTAGTCGAACAGGTCATCGAGGAATACGCACACATCTGGATCCTCGCAATTCAAATTGACTTTTGGCACCCCTGCGCTCTGACCGTCCCTCCGGCGCCGCTCCGCTTCTGTGTTGTGTTCGCTATTGACGGTTGCAGAGACACCCAAGCTGACACCAGCTGAGTGGCCGCGTTTCGCATGCCAGAGCCATCTCTGAGGGCCGTGCCGCTGCGCTGTGCACCCATCTGCGCCGCTCACCTCAAACCATTGCACGCTTGCGTGTTACCACCTGCCTCTTTACCGACAACCCCTCAAGCCTAACCGAGAAAGCCCACAACGGCAGGGCCAGCCACGGAGTACCCATCATCATCGAATGCTGGCCAGCTTGGGCCCAGACACGGATCCCATTTTCGCGCCAAATAGACTTATGTCTCCCTACAGAGCTGGCGAAGGAGCACGAGCATGGAGGGTATCACTCCGCACACCTGGATAGCCGTCTGAAGATTGAACGCTACGAGGTCCTCCGAAGGCTCGAATAGTCAATAGATGAGCATCAAACTCCCGCATCATCGTACTACTTATGGCGGCTACGCAGGCGGATAGATCTGACCTAGAAAAGCGCATCGCGATCAGTTGCCGTCGAGGTGCTCAAAGCTTTGCGCTTCGCAGGGGCCCAGAGTGCATGTGCCGTGTTCAAGCTGCTGGCGACGAAATCAAGTCTCGAGGAACTTGTGAAATACCAGGTGCCCATTCTTGACGACTTTCACGACCATTGGCCGAACGGCGTGCACTGGTGTCTTATCTATGAAGCCATGGCAGCTAGCACGGCCGCGATAGTAGACGAGTTCTCCGCCAATAGGCCTACCATATATGGTGACCGGATGCGGTATCCCAGAGCCGTCGTCAAGAAGTTCGTGAAGCAGCTGATTCAATCCATAGCGTTATTGCATCAGCATGGGGTCGTACACAGCGAGGTTCAGCCGAGCAACGTGGTGTTGGCGCTCGCGAATACCTCAACTTTGGACGCCAAGAAACTCCGCCAAGACTCTAGAACACTCTCGCCAGCCTCCAGCCGAGTTGTAAGGACACTTGATGAATCCGCTTTGAGATACCTGACGCGAGGTTAGCCTCTGTATGATTTGTTCGATCTGCAAGCAGCGGCCGGCTGATCATGTAGGAGATTGAGCTCCCCCGTGGTCAGCGTCATATCCGCGTCTGCGTTTACCTCTGCAGGCCTACCTCAAGAGCTCTGGTGAGGTGGGCTGATGCTTGATTGGAATAAGAGCGAAAGTAACACGGCCAATCGACAAATGCGCAAAGACTACAACCCTCCGCGCAATTCAGAGCGACTCGGCGATTTCGCCAATACTTTGGAGCTGTCAATGTACCTCAGCACGAGCTCAAACGCCTTCGTTCTGGCCGGTAGTCGACGCAAAGACGTCTCTCGGGACCCCCTTAACTTTCTCATCTGCTCAGGCATCGCGGCCTTCTCCACGCCTTCACCTGTCATCACCATTAACACAACGCCACGACGTCACTCGACACCGCGGCTCTGCCTCAGTATCAGCACTGTCAGCAGCCTGCTTTGTGCCCTTGCCCAGATTGGATTTACTGCCAATAATACCGTCGCTACGTAAGCTCGGGGAAACATACTGCATCAGCATGGCCCGGAGATTGGCTGCTTCAGGCTGTGAGACCTACAGCATCGAGCTGGTTTCGTGTCAAACCTCGGAGTTGCACCATATGGTCATCTGCCGAGCAAAACAGGAAGGGAGAGCTTCAGTCGTGGAGCTCAGGATTGTTGGCGTTTGAAAATTGGGGCTGGCTGCTGGGGTGTGGAGTACATGGAGCGACGATCAGTGCGGGCTTTGGTAAAAGCTCTCGGATCTCAGGGTATCTTGAGGAAGAGAGATACTTACGAGCCGCAACGATCGCCGCCCAGCGCGCTGCGATCATGAGCGGTGAAGGCAGTTTCACTTTACCAGACACTACATGCAGCGGACTTGGAGTCAGGCAGAAGTCCAAGTGGGTCACACTTCCCATTTGATGGGGCAAGGCTCGAGTATACGGCTCTGACAGTCGTGCAGTAATGCAGACTTCTCGATGCAATTACCAAATTACTACGAATGCGACTCAGGATGCTTGACCCAAGCATCAGAGAGATGATCAAGAGGCTCGCTGGCGGCGACAGATCGAGAAGGGGAAAGAAGGTGGTTGATCACCACCGATGCAAACGACGGTCACGATTTCACGAGCCATGATGACATTAACTTGTTAAGTAGCAGACCGCACGCAGCGAGGGTCATCAAGCTTGGGCGGCTTAATATTAATCTCAATCGCCTTAGTCACAATGCCATCCGGCAGACCTACTTGGCAGGAGATACGCAAGTCAAGGTGGCAAAGGTGGCCAATACAGTCTACGAAAACATCTCGTAACCTGATCAAGTATACCAGTCCGAAGCCACATGCACAGCTTGTAATCCATGGGTATCAAATCATTCAAACATGCGTCCAGAAAATCCGCAATACTCCTGCACCGCCCGTCCTCCTCGAGTCCCGAGTAACGTTACCCGGCTGTGTTGCCCCCAAGCACCGAGCGTAAGAATGCTGACACTAGCCAGCTCCGAGCAACACCGCTCGTGAGACTCGTCACGACACTCACCCATTACTCACGGCCTCCGCTGCGACTCCGATTATGGTTCTTCAACACTTCGATGACCTCCAAACGTCCCTCCACCTCCTCTTACTCGGGCTGGTTTGGTCGCCGGCGACCTTGATGCCGACACTCTCTGCAATCTTCTCGAACTTCACACGAGCAGGAGACGCCTTGTTCCGTTTGCCAGGGCTGGCTCCAGGCCCGTCACGGCTTTCGGTTGGCAGATCAGTGGTGTTGACGGTGGCCTGGACATGGTCTACTTTGATGCTAGTGCCGGCCGTGCTGCCGTTGGTGCCATGTTGCGGGTGGAAGTGCGTACCTAAGCATGAAGATCAGAAGAGGCAATCGCAAGCGAGACCTAAAAGTCAACCAACCATCGATCTGCCCAAACAACCCGCTAAAGATCCTCCCAGCAGCCGGCGGGAAGCTCAACCTCGAAGATCCGAGCGACGTCGCTGATACGACGGCAGAAGCTGGACGACTGAGCAAGTCACCGGCTTCGCTGTTGCTACGCGGTGCAGCACGCCCGGCATAGTAGCCCTCCAGCCAAGCCTGACTTTTACCTGTGAGATCGTCGAATGCCTGAGCCGGCGCAGCAGCTATCGACATCAATGGTGAAGAAGGCTTCTCTGGACTCGGCGTGGCCTGAGTATCAAGCTGTGAAGGCAATTCCTCGATGAAGCGCCAATTGCGACCTTTCGGGCTCATGTTGTGTTTCTCGCGGTCCGGCAAGCCGTCGATGGGCGTGCCCGGCGGAGCGGCTGGAATCGACATGGTTGGGTGACTGTGTGTATGTAGGTCCTTGGCGGGCGTAGCCGGCGGGTCCCGGTTCTCCTTGGCGACAGAACCGTTCGCTTCAACGAGGTTCAATGGCGCTGCCGTTGTGTACTTGCGGGTGCTGTATTCAGCCGTATTCTTTGGGAAGAAGTCGACAGTCTCGAAGCTGGAGACACTGCTGGACTGAACGTGAGCCTTGATGAGGGTAGCACTGGCTTTCATTGGGCAATTGCCAGAAATGTTGGTAGTCTTGGCAAACTTCAGCGAGCCCGTCGATTCCTGCAACTGACGCAGTGGTGAAGAGGCCGGAGACTTGTCCTCGTTGGCCGCTTTCATTTCCTGCGACCGTTTACGTTGCTGCGGCAGGCCGGCGCCAGGCTTATACACCGGACTCATGGGATTCAAATTTGACTTAAGGGCAGGCTTGGTGTCCGGCTTGATTGCCAATTCGTGAGGCTTGCACAGTGAGTCGACGCGCTGTAAGTCGGAGAAGGAGCGGGAGCCATCATGCAGAGGCAGCGTACTTCCATGCGTGGGTATCTCAGCCGCGGGCTGCATGGGCGGCTGATGCGCATGGGCAGCTGGCAGACCAGCCAAGAAAGCCTCCATGGGCGGCGGGAAGGGTAGGCTCGTAGAAGACATGGATCCGTCGAACGATGGTGGCGGTACGAACAAGCCCGGCGGAGGCATGGCCCACGGCTGCAAGAAGTTTGTGTCTGGCGAAGGCGTCGTCTGCGGAAAACCGAAAGGAGCTGGGAACGACGGTTGTTGAAGGGCATACACTGGAGCCAACATCGAAGCCGGCGGGGCGGGAGCATGGGTCACGGCGGGGTTCTGGCGCTGTAGGAATGCCGGCAGACGGCTCTGAGGAGTGGAGACAGAGGGTTTGGCACACTGATTGGGCGGGAGAGACGGCGAGATGCCGGCAGCTACTTGCTCACGAAGACCTCTGAGCGCTTTGCGAATGCGGTCGAGGCTCATGACAAGCTCGCGACGCTTGGCGATGAGAGCGTCCTTGGCGCCCTTGCCCATTGTGCGTCCGTGCAGCACTTCTGTCTTGTCGACATCCTTGAGCTCGTGCTCCAGCTTGCTGTACTCAATCTCGAGGGCGTTGAGCTGAGAAGTGAGGGAAGGCTCGGGAAGGAGACTGGCGGGTGGCTGCTGCTGCGTGAAGCGGGCAGGACCGGCAGAGCGACAGCCAGCAGGCGAGGCACGCTGGGTGATGTTGAGGTTCGGCGCTGGGATGTACAGCTGAAGGCCTTCCTCGGTCTCATGCAGAGGCAATATAGTGCCGTCGACAATCTGGCACAAGCGACCGTTGACGTCCTGTGCGACGAAGCCGTTCTGCGTTGCTTGTGTCCATTGCGCCTTGCCCATGGGATGGTTCGGAGCAAACTTGATCAAGCCACCGTTGACCTTGACAGCGCTGTAGCCGTAGCGTGGGTGGCAGAGCGGCGACTGCTCGCTCGGGACGATGCGACCGCCGGCGGTGACGCGGACATGGTCGGGCGAGCCGTGAGCCTTAACGAGAGACTCGATCTTTTTCTTGCGCAGCGATGGCGTGGGTGACGGGCCGGGCTTGTATGGGCCGGGCGGGCGCATGAGCTGGTTGTTGGATGCGATTCGGCCGAGGACTGGCACGGCTCTTGCGACAGGGGCTGCAGCAGGGCGGTCATGGTCCGAGTCATTGGTGGTGGAGCGGTTTTCTTTTCCGGACGTAGCGCGCGACGCGATCGATGCACGCGATCTCCACGAGCGTGCGGCGAAGGACTTGGAGCCGCGAAGGACGTATTCTGAGGGTGAGGAGGTCAGCGAGTCCGCCCATTGGCTGTTCCTTTGGTATCCGTCTGGAGACTCGTTCTCCATTGTATTGATATGCGGGAGTGATGCACTGAGTGTGGTGTGGGGGTTCTGCTTGTCAGCACTGGGGATGTTGATGCATGAGGCGGAAGGAGGGGCAGGCTGCGGGTGGACAATACGCCTTTGGCCGAGGTCGCAAGGCTGACCTACCCTTGACAAGCTCCGCATCATCTCCGTCGTGCTCTTCAATGGCTTCGCGAAGCTTCGGCTGAGACGTTGTGCAGCGAAGCCGTTGCAATTGCTCGGCGGAGTAGACGCGACGAGTCGCCCTGGTCTCCATAACTGACGTTTCGCAGTGGGACAGGGCGATGCGGAGCGTGGGCAACGTGTGGAGGGACTGCTAGCCTGTGTCAGCGATTGCTCTTTTCAGTGAAGAAGACTTTCGGACTCAGTTGTGTTGTTTCGAAGAGGGAAACGCCAAGCGACGAACTGATTGTTGGTAATCAACGAGAGTATCAAGAGAGTGGAATGGTTTGTCTTGCGATGCGCAGCCGAAGTGAAATGAGAAGAGGAGTGTGAGAGTACTGAACAAGGTAGTCGAAGGGGTGATGTTATTGCACAGCCTCGTTGTCGCATGCGCATGCGCAAGAGCAATGCAGTCAGTCGTCTACGCTATTGCAAGAGCATGCTGCGCCGGGATGGACGCCGTCTTGGAGTCTCCAGGCGCGCGCAAGGCAACAGCCGAGCGGTAGCTTCCTGCTCGAATGATGACCCCATATCCGCGGGCGACGTCTCGCAGAGGCACTTCGCGAGTGGCAAGAGCGGGCTGGATTTTGGATGAGCCGCACACGGCAGCGACGATGTTTCCGCTGACGCAACGCAGCTGGGCGGGATGGCAAGCTCGAGGGCATTTTCCGTGGCCACTGCGTCCACGGGGCCGAGGATTCGCTCCTTCTCCTTCGAGTAACGGCTAGCATCTCAGACGTGCTAATGCAGATATTGAAGCGCTTTAGCAGCATCGCACTCATGAAACGACTGACGGTCTTGCCAGCTTCTCCAACCACGCCGAACGCCACGCTAACCGCAACTAAGCCTCGGATCACATTCCACCGGTCCGGCCTACTACTTGTTCTTGGTCATCTTGTACGAAAAGCGTTTCCGCGTCCTGTTATCCAGTCAGCGCCCCAAGCCATCTTCCGGAAGGTAGTGCTTTTACATCGAGAACTCTCCCAGCTTGTGGCCCACCATGTCCTCCGTAATGCGTACGTCGTTGTAGATCTTGCCGTTGTACACCTGAAAGATCAAGCCGACAAAGTTGGGCAAGATGGTCGCCGATCGCGCTTGCGTCTTGATGGGAGGGACTCGCTCGCCGGGCCTTGCGCGGACGATGGGAAGCCTACGAGACGTCAATTCCTTGAGCGCAATCGGTACTGTTTGGTGGTGATGTCGTACGGGACAATGTGAGGACCTGAAGCACCGTCAATTAGCCTCTGGAAATTCACAAGAGTCATCATTCACGATCGAATCATCTCACCCTTCCAGACAGATCTCGCCAGTAATGCCGTCGTCGCCCTCATGATGGTCTGCTAGCACTGCACACGGCGATCTTGAAACAGCACGATTGATTGCAACTTGGGAAGGTGCGGAGGTCGACTTCCCCTTTGGGCGACCTGCGACCTTCGCGTTCACGGCAGGCTGCCGCGCGCTACTCAGCCAATCACCTCCATCCTCAAACGCTCACACATCGCCTACATCAACTTCGCTATGTTGCCTTTTCACGTTGTCTTTCTCACGACATGCTAGTTCCGCAACACTTCGAGCACCGACGCATCGTGTCGAACGAGGATGTCTGAATTCACAGGTAAATCCTATCGGGGCCTAAGCATGACTACGCTAAAACCACCGCAGACGCCGACACCATCCACATTCT
>DAHZQE010000254.1:0-16627 GCA_027409005.1 Ferrimicrobium sp.
CGAATGGTTGGCCCAGCAGGCCGAGTCGGGATTTGTGATTGGCTTGACTGGTGCGCCTGGCAGCGGGAAGTCAACCCTAGTAGATCGGTTGATCAGCCAGATTCGTGCTAGCGACAGTAGTGTCGCCGTCGTCGCCGTAGATCCTTCCTCACCCTTCAGTGGCGGTGCCATACTCGGTGATAGAGTGCGCATGCAGAGTCACACTCAGGATCCAGGAGTCTATATCCGTTCGCTGGCGACCAGGGGACACCTTGGTGGTCTGACGGTTGCAGTACCGAGAGTCGTTCGACTGCTAGAAGCCCTGGCCTTCCCTTGGGTGCTGATAGAGACGGTTGGTGTGGGACAGGTAGAGATCGAGATTACAGGCGAGGCTGATGCGACTGTTGTCGTTATCAATCCTGGTTGGGGCGACTCGATTCAAGCAAACAAGGCTGGTCTCATGGAGATAGCCGACATATTTGTGATTAACAAGGCCGATCGTGTAGGCGTTCGCGACACCAGGCGGGATCTCGAGAACATGCTCGAACTTGGCGCCCACGATCATCGCCCCCCAATTTTGGAGACGGTAGCAACTAGTGGCGAGGGAGTAGAGATGCTCTTTGAACAGCTCACAGACTTGAGGGATGGTCTTATATCAAGTGGTGAGCTGGCTAAACGTCGTGCCGCACGAAGGTTGGCGGAGTTCGATCGGCTGGTATTGGCCACACTACGGAGCGCCGTCGAGTCGGTAACCGAACGCAATGACTTACGGGATCGAGTTCGTGAAGGTTCTTTGACGCCCTCGAAGGCGGCGGCTGAACTGGTTGCTTTGATCAAGCTATCCATCGACGATAAAGAAGGAGTGTGAAAATGGAGGGGTTTCTTGTCCGAGAGGAGACCGACGACAACGTCGTCATTCTGCGGTTAAACCGGCCAAAGGCCAATGCGTTGTCGAAAGGATTGCTCGAAGAGCTATGGACCTATGCCAACGCCATGGCACTCGACCCCCCCGCGGCGGTGGTTCTTACCGGTTCGAAGCGTATTTTTGCGGCCGGAGCAGAGATCGGCGAGTTTGGTGGTATGGCCGTAGGACGTGAGATGGGCCAGTACTTCCACTGGGCTCTTAATGCGCTAAGCACGCTCCCACGAGTGGTCATCGCTGCCATCGAGGGTTATGCACTCGGTGGTGGGCTTGAGCTCGCCCTCTCCTGCGATTTCAGAGTAGCTGGTGAGGGTGCCAAGCTGGGACAGCCGGAGATCGCGTTAGGGATTATCCCTGGTGGTGGGGGCACCCAACGCCTGCCGCGCCTGATAGGAGTGTCAAGGGCAAAGGAGATGATCCTTGGGGGTCAGGCTATCGACTCCCAAAAGGCGCTTTCATGGGGTCTAG
Source organism: Ferrimicrobium sp. (assembly GCA_027409005.1). Classification (GTDB taxonomy): domain Bacteria; phylum Actinomycetota; class Acidimicrobiia; order Acidimicrobiales; family Acidimicrobiaceae; genus Ferrimicrobium. The sequence goes on from DAHZQE010000254.1 coordinate 1,370, forward strand.
TGGATCGAGTGGTGGCAGATGGTGAGGCAGAGGCGGCAGCCGTGGCCTGGGCTACCGAGTTTGCTCGTGGACCACTCGTTGCACAGTCGTTTGCCAAACGAGCGATCGATTCTGGACTTTCAGGCAGTCTTGCAGAGGGGCTGGAGCTCGAGAAGTCCTTCTTTGGCCAGGTCTTTGGAACAAAGGATGCAGAGATCGGCATCAAGTCGTTCTTTGAGAATGGGCCTGGCAAGGCCCGGTTCGAGGGTCGTTAGGTGCTTGATCCATCGAGGCGCACACTCGCGTTGAATGACGAGCGCACCTGGTTTCAACGTGCAGTCTTCTACGAGGTTTACGTTCGCGGTTTCTATGATGCGACCGGTGATGGTCAGGGCGATATTCGTGGAGTGACCTCCAAACTCGATTATCTTGAGTGGCTCGGCATCGACTGTCTTTGGCTCCTCCCGTTCTACGCGTCTCCGTGGAAGGATGGAGGCTACGACGTCTCTGACTACTACAGTGTCCACCCGGCCTATGGCAGTGTTACAGATATCGAAGAGCTGCTTAATCAGGCACATTTACGAGGCATTCGTGTAATAGCTGATCTCGTGCTCAACCATACCAGCGATCAACACCCTTGGTTCGCAGAGTCAAAGATGTCGCGTGACAATCCGAAGTCAGATTGGTATGTCTGGGCTGATGACGACGGTGGCTACCAGTCGGCTCCAGTGATCTTTATCGACTCCCAGAGTTCGAATTGGACCTATTGCCCCGATCGCGAGCAGTACTACTGGCATCGTTTTTTTAACCATCAACCTGATCTGAACTATGAGAACCCAGATGTCCAGGAGGCGATGCTCCAAGTCGTTCGTTATTGGCTCGGGCTAGGATTCGACGGATTCAGGTTAGATGCCGCTGCCTATCTGTTCCAGGCAGAGGGTACCCGCTGTGAGAACCTACCTGCAACGCATACCTTTTTGAAACGGATCCGTTCGGTTGTAGATGCTGAGTTCCCTGAGGCGGTGCTTCTGGCTGAGGTGAACCAAGTACCCTCCGAAGTGGTGAACTACTTCGGCAATGGTGACGAGTGTCACATGTGTTATGACTTTCCGCTGATGCCTCGTCTTTTTCTTAGTGTGAAGACCGAGAGCGCCCTGCCAACCGCTGAGGCGCTGCGGCAGACCCCGGATATTCCAGCTGGATGCCAATGGGGGATTTTTCTGCGTAATCACGATGAGTTGACGCTGGAGATGGTGACCGACCAGGAGCGGGAGTTTCTATACAGTGCCTTCGCAAGTGATCCGATCTCGCGGAGAAACGTCGGTATAGGTCGTCGACTCGCTCCGCTGATCGACAATGATCGGCGAGTGGCCGAACTGTTGCACGCGTTAATTCTCTCACTTCCAGGATCTCCAATCCTCTACTACGGAGACGAGATACTGATGGGGGATAACATCTATCTCGGCGATCGGGATTCGGTTCGAACCCCGATGCAGTGGTCTCCTGACCGTAACGGAGGATTCTCGCGAGCTGATCCGGCGAGGCTATATTCGAGCCCGATCATCGATCCCGTCTATGGGTATCAGGTGGTAAACGTTGAGTCCCAGATGAATAACCCCTCGTCGTTCTTGCGGTGGACTAGGGAGATGCTCTCGGTACGACACCGGGAGTCGGTGCTAGGCGACGGGGAGTTCAAGCTGCTATCGGTGGATAACGATTGCGTGCTTGCGTTCGCTCGCTTTCTTGCACGCGATGAGAGAGTTGTGCTCTGTGTGTTCAACTTTGCCTCTAAGGTGCAGCCTGTGTCGGTCAATTTAAGCGATTGGATCAGTCGAGTACCGGTGGAGCTCCTCGGCATGACTCCTTTTCCTGTCATTGAGGACGATGGGGCGTACCGGTTAACTCTCGCCCCCTACGGCTTCCTCTGGTTTGAGCTGTGTGTCGCTTAGGTTGATCGATGAAGTTGACGTTTGTACGCGCCGGCAACGACTGCAGGGGTAGGATTTCCGAGGCTATTGGACGGGTGTACTAGTTACGAAGAGCCGTTGTTTGGCAGTGAATCGTGAGCGAGAGCGTGTTGTGCTTCGCGTAAGATAGAGCCATGTCACTACGCTCTCGTTCACTATTGCGCCGTTCATGTCTATCTGTCCCTGGGTCGAGTGAGCGCTTTATCGCCAAAGCTCGCGATATCGCCGCCGATATGACCTTCTTGGATCTCGAAGATTCTGTAGCCCCGTCGGAGAAGGTGGCCGCTCGTGCGAAGGTAGCCGGCGCGATTGCTGCCGGAGGTTGGGACGATCGCGTGCTCTGCGTGCGCGTGAACGCTTGGGATACGGCCTTGACCTTCAGGGATATTCTGGAGGTCGTTACCGGCGCCGGAGAACGGCTGGATGAGATCATGCTCCCTAAGGTGCAGAGTGCAGCTGAGGTCGTCGCCACGGATCTGCTTTTGAAACAAGTTGAGCGTGAGGCGGGGCTGGAGTTAGGTCATATCGGGTTAGAGGTCCAGATCGAGACGACGACTGGACTGATCAACGTTGAGGAGATCTGCATGGCCTCACCCAGGATCGAGACGGTTGTATTTGGACCTGCAGACTTTGCTGCATCTATGGAGATGCCGGTGCTCACTGGAGGGGTGGAGGTACCTGAGTATCCGGGCGATCACTTTCACTATGTCTTTTCGAAGATTCTTATGGCTGCACGCGCTGCTGGTATCCAAGTGATCGACGGGCCCTATCTCAAGATCGCTGACCTTGAGGGGCTGCGTAGTTACGCCAAGCGTTCTGCAATGCTTGGCTACGACGGCAAGTGGGCCATACATCCGACCCAAGTCGAGGTGCTAAATGACGTCTACCGCCCAACGCAGGAGCTTTTTGATAAGGCTTGCGATCTGCTCGATGCCTATGCTGTTGCAACCAGCGACGATGCTCGTGGAGCAGTGATGTTTGGCGATGAGATGATCGACGAGGCGAGCAGGAAGATGGCCATGAAGTTTCAGGCGCGCGGCGAAAAGGCGGGCATGCTTCGAACGCCACGAGGTTAGCGCAGGCTACACCAGCTTGGTGGCGGCCTTTGACAACAGATACAGGATGATTCCGGAGACGGCTAGTTCAATGTAAAAGACGGTGACGCCTTGCCCGGTCGCCTTGAGGACGATTGAGGCGATAAGTGCCCAGCTCAAGTGGATCTGAGGCAAAAGATAGGTTGGTATCGCCCAGAAGATGAGCACGGCGACGATAGACATCGCTATTAGCCACTTGCCGATGCGAGCTATCACAGCCGATCGAGCCTTGTGTACGATCAGCGCCAGGAGAAAGAGGACCACGGCGAGTTCGGTGGCTATTGGGACGGCAGTTTTGGCCGCACGTGCTAGGAATCCAAGATTCGGTAGATCGGCACCAGGTATCGCAATCCTCAGGTTGGTCTGCTGAACGGCGGTGCCCAGCGAGGTAGAGTATTGAGAGATTCCTGAGGCGACGAACTGGGTCAACCCCGGACCGCCGATAGTTACAGGTGCGTGATCGGTACCAAGAAGGTGGCCATCCGCCTGGCGAATGGCGCTCACGAATTGTTGTCTTACCGCGGGTTGTGCGAGAGCTGCCGTGATGATCCCCTGAAGTTCAGCGTGAGAGATCGATATGCCTGCCACTCCTGTGATTGGGGCTAGTGAGGTCGTGAGCCCACTAGCCATCGCAGATTGAATCGTCTTGCTGGTACTGAGCGTCTGTGCGTCGTTGGCGAGGCGGTTGGGGTTGAAGATCGTCAACAGGGACAGATGAGCAAAGATAGCGATGGTTCCTGCGAGTAAGCCAATGCCTAGTAAAATGTTCCCGAGGAGCCTACGCAATGGACTCATCTCCTTTCAATCGATTTGCAGCGCCTTTGGGAGTCATCGGCAGTGCTTATTGCACGCTTGACAGACTCGTTGTGTTCGAACGGTGCGGTTGATGTTCGTCCTTCGTCAGTGTAGCGTCCCAGGTTAGCGGCGTGCAAGACCTCGGGCTATGACCTTGAGGGCTAGGGTCTCTTCGGCGCCTTCGAATATCGAGAGCACACGAGCATCCACGAAGTAACGGCTTATCGCGTACTCCTCTGCATACCCCATACCTCCATGAAGCTGCATCCCCTCTCGGGTAACCCACTCGGCTGTCCTACAGGTATAGGCCTTCGCCATCGATGCCTCTAGAGATCCCTGATGTTGTGCCAGTAGACGTGCGGTGGCGTAAGTAAGCTGTCGGCTTGCCTGGAGCGTTGCCGCCATTTTGGCTAGTTTGGCTTTGCTGAGCTGGTAGCTGATTAGTGGCTGACCAAAGACCGACCTCGTGGTTGCATATGCGCGTGCCGCGTCATAGGCGGCACCCATAACACCGACCGCACGGGCTGCCGTCTGTATCCTCCCATTTTCAAACCCTGCCATCTGGAGGTAAAAACCACGTCCTAGACCGCTCGACTCTCCGATGAGTTGGGACGTAGGTACAAAGACGTTGTCGAAGCTTACCTCAAAGGAGTGCATGCCTCGATAGCCCAGGGTGGGAATCGCTCTGCCTTCAATGATGCCTTGGTTGGATTCGTGACGGAAGCTTTCACCCGCGGATCGTGTCTTGTCGACGAAGAACAGCGAGAGCCCTCTGTGTCCGAGGCTACGATCAGGGTCGGTGCGGGCGAGTACGGCAAGAATCTCAGCACGACCAGCGAAGGTGCACCAGGTCTTGGTGCCATTGATGCGCCAGCCACCGTTGACTGGTGTTGCGGTGGTGGTTATGTGAGCGACATCAGAGCCGTAATCTGGTTCAGTGACGGCGACAGCACCCATGAGTTCTCCGGATGCCAGTGCTGGCAGGAATCGTTGTTTCTGTTCCTCGGTGCCGCCGGCGAGAAGTGCCTTGGCTAGTATCTCCGGTCGAGTTATCAACGATCCCCCTGCTCCTAGGGAGGCTCGTGAAAGTTCTTCGGTGGCGACGAGCATCGCAATGAGGTCATCGACTGATTCGTTCGAGCTACCGCCAAACTGTTCAGGGATGGAGAGGCCAAAAGCACCGAGCTGCGCGAGCTGGTCAAGAATAGATTCAGGAATATCTAGGTTCTGACGATGGATGTCGTCGGCCACCGGAGCAATTTTATCGAGTGCAACTCGGCGAAATGTCTCGGCCACCAGCTCTAGGTCCTCTCCGAGGTGTGATGGTCCCGGATCCAGCGCGACCATGCCCATGAGTTCGTCCGAGGGTTGGAATTCAGTGGTAAACAGAGCTGTTACTGATGATGGATCCACAAGACCTGCCGCAAGGAGGCTGGCTGCAGTTTCACGAAGGGTCTGCATGCAGTAGAGGGTGGCTATCGCTTGTTCCTGCTTGCCATAGTTCGCATAGTCGATCATGATAGGTATCGCAAGGAGCGCCGATGCACTTAGCGATAGCTGGTAGCTCTCAAGTTGTTCGGCCTCTAGTCGTCCAGAGGTCTCAAGCAACGATATGCGTTCACGGATTTGGTCGGAGAGGACTCCATGGGCGGCTCGAACATGGCTGAAGAAGGTATCGGTCATCTCTCGAGCCTACTGGGAGAACGGCTGGAACCTTGTTCGTTGGCTAAGTCAGACGACAGCAGCGGTGGCCACTGGAGCACCAGTTGGTTGTGCGACTCCATGGGCTGGCTCGATGGTGATTGCGAATTCGAAGGCATGCCGACCGCCTGTGTGGAATACCGAAACAGTAGGGCGGTTCCCGAGTAGCCCGAGCGATATTGGGTGTTCGTCCACGATCGCCCAGACCTGATAGGTTGAGGTTGCCTTGAGTGGGTGCATGAGGAAAGAGGTGAGCACTACCTCCCCAGACCGGAGTGCTACCAGACTTCCGACGGCCTTGCCATGGGGGCTTTTGAGCGCAAATCGCTTGGCTCCAGGTTGGAGGAGTGCTGCGGTTGCAATCGCTCTAGTGGCTGAGGTTGTAACCTGTGTTCCCAGCCGGTTTACTTGGCTGTCGAGGCGGTGGATCTCAATACCGAATATCAGGGTAAGGGCGGCGGCCACCCCAAGTGCCGTAGAGGCGATGATGGTTGGGATTCTGAGGCGCGAGCGCTGCGGAGGTCTAAAAGCGACCACATCTCCGCTCCCATTGATCTCGTGTTCAATCCGGTGCCAGATTGCGGTGGGCGCCGGGCCACCCTCATTCGCTAGCATGCCGACGGTAGACCGGAGGGCGTCCACCTCTGCGCGACATATGGCGCAATCACTGAGGTGAACTTCGATGGCGGACCGTTCGCTTACCTCCACCGCATCGATGATGTAGGCGCCAAGCAGCTGTTCAACCTCCTGGTGACTCATCTTTCCCGAGAGATCGGTTCGTTCCGTCATGTTTCGACTGCCTTCCAAGATACGAGGGCTTCATTCATACGTTTGAGTCCTGTGCGGATCCGGGTTTTTACTGTGCCTTCTGGCTGCTCAAGACGCTGGGCAACCTCACGGTAGGTGAGCCCATGATAGAAGGCTAGTTCGATAGCGCGGCGCTCATCTTGAGGAAGGATCTCGAGCGCTCCGCGTATCGCCTCTCGATCGGCTAGGTCACCAAATTCGTGGTCGATATCGTAGGATGTGGCCGCGATTGAAGCGGACTCGTTCTGCTCACGCCTTTTTCTAGCCTCCTCGGATCTGATAACATCGACAGAACGTCTGTGGGCCTGCATCAGCAAAAATGTGCGCAGTGTGCCACGAGCGGAGTCGTAACGTTCGGGTTCGTTCCAGAGGCGTACGAAGAGTTCTTGAGTAACCTCCTCGGCCAATGCTGTATCGCGGGTGACACGCTTTGCAAGTGCGTGCACCGCACCTCCGTGTCGTCGGAAGATCTCTGCCAACGCATCCTGGTTGTAGCGCGCTACTGCGACAATTAAGGAGGCATCACTCATTTCGTTTAGTTGTGTTTCCGTGCTCTTTCTTCGACGCAGTGCACGCGGATGGATGGATTCATGCTTCATCGCGTTTTACTCGAGAAGCTTAAGAAGGAAGAGACTGACGTCGTTCGCGCGCTCGAGTGTATCATCGACGACCTCCTCGCCTTCGAGAATCTTCGTGAGCGAGACCGACCGTCTAGCCGTTACGCTGATGGCGCGTTCTGGCGCTGCTGCTGGAGATCCATAGCTATCGGTAGCCGCCACCTCCAGGGGTAGCGACATGCCAGTGAGACCGGCAAGGTTGAGCGCAAGGTTGAGTAGGTCGATCGAGGGTGCTGGCAGCGTCCAAGTCAATGTCAACGGAAAGAAGAACTCGTTGGGAAGTGAGGAGGGGTCGGTAGCTGTCGCAAAGGCGTCATCGAAGGCGAGTAACACTCGCGGATCGACATCGAGCGCCAGGTGGAGCTCCATAGGCGATCCGCATCCTGATTCGGGATGGAGATCGACCTCCCACCATTGGCGAAGCGAGTAGGTCTCCATAAAGTGGCGCTCGTCGTGCACATGGAAGCCTTGGTGAATCGCCTGCCCTTTTACTTCGGTGATGAAACCTGCGAGATCGATTGTGGACACAGCTAGAGCTTATGGTCTTCTGACTGCACCCAATGACAGCTGTGTGTCTGACGACAGTAGCGACAGGTCGAGGCACGATCGTCACGAGGTCCCCATGGCGGCGCAGCTAGTTCACGCATCAGGGGTGGCAGCTCGCGATGGATTGTAGCAAGTTCGGTTGAGGAGAGCCAATGGATGCGCGACTGTGCGAGGTAGAGGACTCCGGCTCGAATACCCGGATGATCGGCGTGGGCAAGGCTGAGTCCAACGACGTCGCCGTCGGTCATCGTAAGGTCGATCACCGAGGTGCCATCGAATAGGAATGGTCCCCAATCGATCGACCACTGAGCCATTGTTGCTCTTCCAGTCGCGAGTTCTGGAGCTGTGACCAAGTGTGCGGAGAGCATCGACTGATACTCACCGGCCCTGGCGATTAGGGATTCGGCCTGTGACGCAGGTAGCCAGTCAAGATCTCCGAGGCTGATCGACCTACCCTCGACTGCTAGTTCGAGAAACAGTGCTCGAAGTCTACTGGTTACACCCCTCGGTGCTTCAGGGGTCGCTAGAAGCAGTGGGCAGAGGCGAAAATCGTTCAGAGTCCGACTTGCCAACTCATGTTTGATAGCTGCAGAGGGGGTGGCGAGATCAACCTCGGGCATTCGATAGCGCGGCGGATCGGCACCCGGGACGACTCGAGGTATGGCTGGAGTGGCGTCGATTCGAACTTGAACTATCTCAGTCTGCTGGGCGAACTGTTCGAGAAGTTGGTCTACGCGATCTGTAGACGCGAGCGCGAGGATGAGATGGTCGCGTGCACGTGTCGTTGCGACGTACCAACGCCGGCGTTCCTCGGCGAGCTCCTCCTCCTTTTGCTGCTCGATGATCCATGATAGATGCCCGGAGCGCTCATCTTTTAGCTTGTAGGCGATTCCGAAATGAGGATCGACGGCGAGGGGTGGCGTCCTGCGGGGATTGCGGTCTAGATCAGTCACTATCGTGATTGGCCATTCGAGCCCTTTGGATGCATGGATGGTGACCAGGGAGACCGAATCGTCGGTATCGACTGGTGGGCGGGGAATGCGCGCCTCGTGATCGATTGCGAAGCGTAGGTAGGCGACGATATCGTGGGTGTCAAGACCCTCGTTTGCGCGTTGATCCACGAGATCGAGGAGGGCAGTCCAATCGGCCCTTCGTCGTTCGGGGTGGTTCAGGCGAGCGATAATCTCGGGATAGAGGAGTAGGTCTGCGGCGACAGCGAGTTGATCGCTTGGTGGCAAGAAGGTAGGCGAGAACGGGAGCCGAGAGATTGGTAAGAGACGAGGATCCTCGCCAAGGTGGTTTACGAGGAAGCTGAACCAAGATGTCGACCGTGGCTTCTCCTCACCAAGGATGGCGAGCTCGGCATCGCTGAGTCCGACCATGGGTGAACGCGCGAGTGCAAGGCAAGCCAAGTCTTCGTGCGGGTTTGCGCAGAAGGAGAGGAGGGTGAGGGCGTCAAGTGCCTCTTGGGTGGTGAGGAGTGGACCTCCACCTACGATATTGGCCGGTAGCTGTAACCGTTGGAGCTCCTCCGCAACCTGATCCAACATTCCCCAGCTGGCCGAGATGATGGCGATATCTCGAGGTTGAGCTTGGCGCAACATACCCGTCTCAGGATCGATGACCTCAAAAGGTTCCTCTAGGAGATCGAGGATGCGGTAGCCAATCTGCTCCGCTAGTACCTTTCGACGCCGTGGCATGGTCGCGTCGCTGGTCTCGTCGACCACGATAACCTCGACGGGATCGCGTGCATACTTCGTCGTCCGCACTGGATTCAGTGGCTCGTAGTCGGGGATGAGCTCAGTAAAGACCGCATTTATCGAGTCCACCAGCGCTGGTACTGTCCGATAGTTCTCGTCAAGCGTGACATGTTCCTGACTGGCGGCGATCTGTTGACTGAAGAGCTCCGGGTCAGCTCCTCTAAACCGGTATAGCGATTGCTTGGCGTCGCCTACAGCTGAAAGAGTGGCATCACGCCCGAGGCTAGTAAGTATTTGGTACTGTATCGGGCTGATGTCTTGAACCTCGTCGACCAAGATAGCCTGCCATCTATCGGCAAGTTCAGCCCTCACCGTCTCGTTTGCCAGCGCCTTGAGTGCGTGTGTCTCGAGGTCGTTGAAGTCAAGGATGTGACGCCTCGCCTTGAGGTCGACGAGCTGGTTTACGATGATTTCAACCGCCTCGGTGAGGGCGAGGATGGCGGCTTGGTGTTCTGTATCCGTGTCGTTCCAGCCGATGCGGACATATTCAGGTAGCTCCTTGATTCGCTCCCTTAGTCCTCTAAGACCCTCCTTGACCAGGTCAAATTCTCCAGCAGTCCAGTTATTTGCAGAACCCCCGCGGAGATTGAGTTGAGAAAGTGTCTCCCAACCTCGACTATCTCCTTGTCGCAAGGATCGGAGTCCGGAGAGTGCCTCCAGGCGGGCCAGTTCGATGCGATCGCTAGTCCTGAGCGCCTGGTACTGACTCAACTCATGTTCAATAGCCGCCCAAGGTCCTCTATCAACCGCGTCACGTTGCGCGGCCCTTATCGACTCCTTTATCTTGGAGATGTCCACCCTGGCAGCGGTTCGAAAACGTTCTACATCCTTCAAACAGTCGGTAATGAAGGATTTTAGGGTGGAATAGTCGAGGAGTTCATAGCTATGAGGTGGGATGCGCTCGAGAAGATGTGGCATCTCGAGTGTGAGTAGCTTTTGATAACTGGTTTCATCGACGACTTGAAAGTCAAAATCGATCCCTGATTCGTCGGGGAACTCTCCACAGATACGCTGACAAAGTGAGTGGATGGTCCCAATCGGCGCTACTTCAACCTCGAGGACTCTGGAGTCATTAGCGAGATAGCGTTCGCGCATCTGGCTGAGTATGCGATGGCGAAGCTCGGCAGCTGCTCGGATGGTGAACGTGACTGCAACGATTGAAAGGGGACGTATCCCCGCTTCAACGTGAGCGAGGTAGCGTGCCGCCATAGTCTGGGTCTTGCCGGTGCCTGCACCTGCTGAGATTGCAACGTCTGAACGACTGGTGACGGCTTGGTGTTGGCGCTTACTGAGTTGCACTACGGATCCCGATTGAGTTATGGCGATAGCGTCCACACCTGGTTCGCATAAACCGGTTACTGTCACGCTGGCTTACCATAGTGCCTCGAGGACGGATGTGGTGGCTAACCGGCATTCTGACTCGCAATTCGACAGGTTTGAGCAAAGTCACAATAGTTGCAGGCTTGGCGTTCGGCGTCTGGCGCCACCGGAAGGTAACCATCGCCAAGGCTCAGGAGCATTCGAGCAGCCGCGTCTTTGGTTGGCTCCTCGCCCTTGCTAACTCCTGGAGCTTTTACAAATGTTGCTTGCTTCACTAGACAGTACTTAGCGCCTATGACCTGTCCAAATTGTTGTTCTACCAGCTTGGTGTAGACCGATAGTTGCACGTCGATCTTCAGACGGCGATCGGCATCCTGAATTCCAGTCGGAGCCGACTTAGAGTACTTGTAATCTATGATCTCGAACGTCTTTGGTCCAACTTCGTCGAGACGGTCTATGCGTCCTTGCACCGGTATTCCGTACCACTCCCCATGCAGCTCGAGTTCGACTCGTGTTTGGATCCCGTTGGGCGCGAACTCAGGATTGCTGGTTAATGCCTCGAGTTGCTTGGCGATCTCGGCACGAATTGCAGGCCAGTTAGGGGTGAATTTAGCGAGCGAGAGTGGTGCAAGTCGGTCCAACTTCTCCTCGAGAATCTCGCGAGTTCCGGGCGAGTTGTTCTCTTGGGAGAGGTGTTCAAGGAGCGTATGAACCAGCTGTCCGAGTATGCGAGGATCGGGATCGTTGCTTTCGTCCTCAGGCGGCCTCACCTTGAGACGATGTTTCACGAACCATCGGAATGGACACTGACCAAGATCTTCGAGCTGTGTGGCCGAGAGCGGCCTCAGGGTGATCGGACCGACCAGTCCCCCATGGGCAGAGCGTTGAGACCCGTGGATTCGTTGTCGTTCGATCGAGATCGCCTGGGTGAGGCGGTTATTGGTTTCTGTAGATATGTTCTCCAAAGTTGAACGTTCCATCGGGAGGACTGCGTAGCGAGGTGGCGCCGGCCGAGATTGGAGACCGAGTTCCGCTAGTAAGAGACTTGGCAGCGTGCGATTAGTACCGATTCGCTGCGGAGCGGTGACAACCAACTCTTGACTAGCCGACTGCAGTGTGCCAAGGGCACATGCCCGCTGGCGCAACACGAGTTCTGCAGTCTTTGGTAGGCCATCTATCCGATCTCTTACTGCTAGTGGAAGTACTGGGTTGTCTGAGAGACCAAACGGAAATTGGCCGTCGACGGCTCCTAGGACAAAAACGAGTCGATGATGGCCGATCGGTTGACCAGAGTTCGCCACAGTTATGGCTTCGTGGTGCGGCATATCCGCTAGATCAATGGTTTGTAGTAGGATGCGCACAGAGCGCAGAAAGTCTTCACAACTCAACTCAACATTCTCAGTTGGCCGCTGCTGTTGTAGCTGAAGAGAGAGCTGAGCGACGAGAGTTTGGTCAAGATAACTGACTTGTGAACTGAGGTCTGGGTTCTGCAGCATCTGGTTTACTATGAGAATCAGCCAGTCAACAAAATCACTCCATGGACCTACCGTGCCCGAGATCGTACCGAATTTCGCAAGGAGATTGGTGAGCAGACGACTTCGGTAAGTTGATCCCGCTACATGACCCAAGTCTAGCAACTCGATGAGCTCAAGAATATGACGACCAAGAGTGGTGAAAGACGCCTGGCGCTGCTCGTGAATGGCGATCGGAAGCTGGTAGGCGTAGCTATAGTGACGAAGCGCTCGATGATAGCTTCGGTCACTGGGAAGGTAGATCGCGATATCCTGCACCGTCAACTCTCGCGCGTGAAGCCGGGCGATGATTTCAGCTAGCACCCATGCGACTTCCTGGTCAGGGTCTGTAAAGTGGTAGATCCGTGGATCGACTGTAGGTTGTGATCTTTGCTGGAAGTGGCCACGGAGGTGAAAGCCTTGGCCAGTGAGTTGTTCAATGGCTCGCTTAGTTGTTGGGTCCAGGTCGGGTGAACGCCAGTTGGCGATCGTGATGACTGCGTCGTCGTTTGCGGTTGCGGCAAGCGCTGCCAGTTCTCGAGACGATGCGAGATCAAAATCTAGCCGTGCGTGTTGCCATCCTGGAGCTGGGTCCATGGCGAGTGTGACGTTAGCGGCTGCGGTGTCATTGTGGTAGCTCATTAGGAGGTTAGCCAGCCTTTTGCCATGATAGCCAGCCAGCTGTAGTGCTTCGGGAGCGACTTCGAACCGGTCGAGCTCGTCGATGATAGCCCTGAGTCTAGGTCGGCTGGGTCCACTGAACTCGGCGTGGGTGGCCAGCCAATTATCTAGTCTTTGTGATCCCATCCGGGCCGCGAGTGACTGTTGAATCAGCGCTTGAGTGCTTCGACCAAGCACGTCGCCTTCAGCAACGACAGCTATAGATCGAGGATATCCTTCAGTGCCCACCCAACTAATTGTAGGTCGAGGCACGCTGGGTCGGGTGTGGGATCATGAACCGACAATTAGCCAGCCGTCTATTCGCCTAGCGAGCAGCATGCGACCTGGTGCAACGACATGACATGTGGTCGATGCGGCTTACATAGCTGCGTCGACCCTGGATTCTCCTTGAGTAACCTCACACGACTGTATGAAGCCGCTCGAGTTAGCCGACCGTACTTTTCCCGGAGTCGAGCTTTCCATTAGCTCCATTCTTCACGAAGCCCTTGTCGCCACTTGGAGGTTGGGTAATCTCCATGGCGGTGCGCGTCGCCTGCCCCATCGTTGCTAGCAAGCCAGTGAGCTCTGCTGGAATCACAAACTTGGTAGATGGCGACTGGGCGAGCTGACGAAGCGTCTCTAGGTACTGCAAGGTAAGCACATTTGCATCGGAGCGTGATGCATTGGTGTTCACCGCTTCTAGTGCGTCAGAGAGACCTTGGGCTCTCAGTTTTGCCGACTCGCGCTCAGCCTCTGCCGCCAAGATCGTCGCCTGTTTTTGACCTTCAGCGGCGAGAACGGAGGCCTGTTTTTGACCTTCAGCTACGGTGATAGCCGCTTGTTTTTGCCCCTCGGATTCGGTGACAACAGCTCGCCGCGTGCGTTCCGCTGACATCTGGCGGGTCATCGCATCCTGCACAGCAGGGGGTGGATTGATCTCGCGTACCTCGACATTCGATACTTTTACTCCCCAACGTTCAGTTACCTCATCAAGGCGCAGGCGCAGGAGGGAGTTCATGTCCTCGCGGCGGGAGAGCACATCGTCGAGCGACATGTCGCCAACGACGCTGCGGAGCGTAGTTGCGGCGACGTTCAAGGCTGCTCCGGAGAAGTTTTGAACAGCGACCACCGATTGTACCGGATCGATCACCTGGTAGAACATGATGAAGTCGATTGAGATCGGGGCATTGTCCTTCGTGATCGCGGTCTGATGGGGGATCTCGAAGTACTGCTCGCGGAGATCGACCAGATTTAAGCGATCGATGATGGGGTTGATAAGCAGAAGCCCAGGTCCTTTTGAGCCGATCGAGCGACCGAGGCGAAAAACCACGACACGTTGATACTCCTTCAAAATCTTGATTGTTCGTGTCAAGACGAGAAGCAGAATAATTAGGACTATAAGTATGATAATGCCTGCGGCAATCATAGCGTTTCCTTTCGGTTGGACCCGCGTGGGGCCTCTGGGATGACATGGAGCTTTAGCCCATCGACTCGAGTGACAAAGACGGTGGTACCGATCTCAATTGGATCATCGGTGTCGTTCAGGGCTGACCAGCCTTTACCAGCGATTTGGACAGTCCCGATTGGGTCGAGTCTTGACGTCGCCACTCCTGCCGAATCGAATAGCTTGGCCAGGCCGGGCATGGCCTCCTTGGAATGGTACTGGGTAGATCTCAGGCCACGAACCCCCAAAAAGAACACGGCTAGAACGGAGATAAACAACAACGCCACCAGGCTCCACAGGATCGCCGCCAGCGAGGAGTGTGAGTGACTCAACATCAAAGTAAGGACGATGCCAGCTGCCATCCCAATCGATGCTGTCACGATCGAACCGTGCGGGCCAACGTGCATGCCAACCAGTATCAGTGCCGCTACCACGACGACCACTACGATGACGATCACGACCATAGAACCTCTATCCGCTTAGTCACCATTCTAGCACACACGTTGTTTTAAAGATAGCGGAGCACGAAAGCGGAGTTCAGTGATTTCGAAGTAGCCGCGGTGTTAAGTTGCCAGCGCAGCTGGAGAAGGCTATTTGAGGTGCCGACTCCAAACAGGAGGAGTCGCCCACGGTGCTCTTCGACTGTTGAGTTAGCGGCCTGGCGCTGGATGGATTGAATCTTTCCCTGAGTCTTTTTTGAGCTAGCAAGGCAAAAGCGACTGTTTCGTGCTAGCTTCGATTTGGTAGGCAATGTCGAGTGGGGGCACGTTTGCCCTCCCTGGCTGCACGATGAGATCCCGATGAAGGAGGATGAGTGCGCGTTGAACTGACGGTGAATGGGCAGAAGAAGGCGGCAGACGTTGAACCGAGAACGCTCTTGGTGCACCTGCTAAGGGAAGATTTTGGGATGACGGGAACGAATGTCGGTTGCGATACCTCGTCGTGTGGAGCATGTACGGTGTTGCTCGATGGAGAATCGGTGAAGTCTTGCACTGTCCTGGCGGCTCAAGCTGATGGAAGGGAGGTGACCACGATCGAGGGACTCGCCTCAGCTGAC
>DAHZQE010000273.1:0-6556 GCA_027409005.1 Ferrimicrobium sp.
TCATCATCATCATCATCCTTTGTTCGTATCACCCTGAGCCGGCCCCCCTCATGCGGTCAATCCATCTCCAGTTACAAACATCAAGGCTCTCCACAGCGTGGGCGGGTGCTGCACCTGCGGGAAGCACTGCTGGTACCCCGAATATCCACCAAATCGGTATGCGCGGCAGTACTGCATCATTGACCTGCTCAGGGCTAATAGTCGTAACGTCGTCGATGGCGTCTCTATCCTCCTGAAGGGATAGACCTGCCAAGTATGAACATATCCAAACCTGCCGAGCCGGGTGTGCGGTACAAAGTCCCAACAGGTCGATATTCTTGTGGTCTTCTGGTTCAAGGAGGGCTTGTTACCATAAAGCGGTTACCTTCCAATCAAGCTCCGAGATCTTCTCCTGAAGGAGATCCTGGAATGCCACGAAAACGTGGTCCCTCTCGAGAGCCACCTCATGTACCTGCCGGACACTTTCGGGGATAATCTCATTTGATAGGCATTACTAGCAAGTGGCAGAGACCGATCAAAGGTATCGCACAGTTGGCGGGCATGCTGCGTCGTGTGAACCATGTCTGAGGGGAGAAAGCTCTTGCGTCCTAGAGTCGGCGCATTTCCTCTGCCTTTTAGAGTATGTCGGGACGCAGGGCGCGTTCTCGTCGGCATCTTCGGTATCCACCTTTCATCATGCCCACAGTATCGGACGACTCAGAATGCAAGATCCGTTATCGTTGTCTTCAAGGTAGAATGTACGAATGGAAGTTGGAGGCGCGTCCGAGTTGTGTCTTGCATAATCCGGACTAGCCTGACAGCCTTGCAGTTCGGCCTGGCAGCCTCTCAGCCTGCGATTCCTCCCCCACAGACTTTTTGGGAAACGGCAACCCAAGGCAAACCAATCGTTCTCCGTCACCAAATGAAAGACCTTGATTCAGATCAATCGTTGTGTTCTTCTTCCCTCCCGGGTGCGGTTCCATCACGTCCGTCTGGTTCCTCGCCACCTCCGTTTGGTTCTCACCCGCCGCATCCTCGCCTTCGCCACACTCAAAGCCATCGCAGCGTGTATCTCCCTTCCTGGCGTCCCTATACGTTCAACGTCAGCGGAGAGCTGAAGAGGTAAGTACATGTCGACTTACTCTTCAGCGTAAACGCACTCGCAGTAGTGAATGAACGGGAACCTCCTACATCGCTGGCACAACTGCTCGCACTCATACTCGTCCATGTTCTCGGGCGGGGAATCGCAGCCATTCCAGTTGTTGAAGGGCCAGCCGCGCTTCTCCAATATCGCCTTGTAGCGAGCTTTGTGGCCATGGCTATAAGCGTTGGCCTCAAGGGACCCGGTGGCGATGGCGCTGGCTAAGGACACGGGAGGCGGGACGGCGAGGGTGGTGAGGATGGCGGCAGCTAGGCCAAGGATGATTGTGAGCCTCATGTTGTCGAGCTTGGATATGACTTTCCACTATGTAGGCGTCGGTGAATTTGAAGTGAATTGCGAGGATGAAAGAGAGATCCAGTTGAACGCGCCAAAGGGAGAGCTTAGCTGCTTTTGCCTAAAGCCCTTTGAAGACAGATGGATACTCAACTTGCAACATGCTCTGGAGCAGGACTGTGCTCAAGGTTCACGGTAAAAGAGCAATGGAAGGAAAAGTGGGCTTTACCGCCAGGCAGACCACTTGATTGTCGCGCAGACTTCAAGCTTGATCCGAACCGTTGGGCGCCTTCTTTCACGCAGCATATTGCTACAATGCCGCGTAGCACTTGTCGTCCACGCAGGGGCCAGGTCGAGCCATAATCTTGCCTGTAACAAAGGCGAACTGAACCCTGTGTGATAGTACTTGAGAGCGAGCAAGTCTCATAGAAGGAGATATCTTCACTTCCGTTTCCGGACCGCTGCACTGCTGCTTGACGGCTCTGCAGCGCCCTTCTCCCCATCTGCGAGCATCGTCCCTATGATGCTTATGCTGCCGCCACCTCCCTCGGCTGCCGCCACCTCGAGGTCCCGTACCTTGAAAATCAGTCTGCCATCGACCTTCTGCCCATCTCCATCCACCCAGTACCCACCTCCATCCTTCCCTTGCTTCGTCGATGTCACTCCGAAATCGGTTGGATCTTCCACCCACCTCCAGTCCTTGGGTAATTGTGACCGCTCGATCGCCGCATTGAAGTAATTGTAACACAGCAAGCCTAGTAAGCTCGGATTCTGCAGCGATACATAGCCCTCCAGCCAAGCACCTTTCCTAGGCCGGAAGAGCAGAAACTCCGCTGTGAGGTATGTGAAAGTGACGGCGTACTCGTTGACGGCTTTGCTGAGTACAATGTCCGAGCCTGCGTCGTCCGCACCTTTGCCATCTGGCGGCGATTCGGAGAGACGTGCGTTCTGAAAGCTCATCACGACGCCACGGAGAGGTGGATAGTACTGTAGTAACAATGGCGAGATGTGCTCCGCTATAAGGCCTTCCAGCGGGAACTCGTTTGCGCAGGGCGAGAGAGCGAGGTAGAGTGTGGATGTGACGGAGGTCCAGGGTGTAGCTTCAATGAGGCGTTGTTCGGGATCAGTCGCTTCGGCTCCGGTCGTTGCTGGTTGCGATGTTCGTGAAGCTCCAGGCTGCGCCGAGGGGGCGTCCGCATCGATAATAGCGCTACGGCGGTCCTTCTTCGCCTTCTTTGGTTGCGTTGATCCTGCTCCATCTGCTGTCCCTTCTACCTCCGCACTCGGTCTCCGCTCTGCACCATGCCCTTGCCTCGATGCTGGCCGGGCCCCTTCCACGTCACCAGACTTTCGCATCTTCGATTCCTTCTTGGACTTTTTCGCCGAGCGTCCATCGTCTGCTGCAGCGCCATCTACAAGATGCTCTTCCCTCTTCCGCTTCTTGACGCTGTTGTCCGTCGAGCCTTTGCTCTTCTTCGCCTTCGCCATGGTCGGCGTCTCCGGCGTACCGACGGGAGACAAGGTTGTGGCCATGGCCGCGACTGATTTAGAAGTATGCGGCGAGTACGGAGAGCGTTCGGCGTGCCTGTCTTCAATCGTAATGGCAACTGCCGGCAAGCGAAGCGCATCGGGAACTTTTTTGTCTGCGGGCGCGGGCACGACTTTTGCCTCCCACCCAGCCCGGTCACTGCCGGAGCTGAAGCGCCGGGCCGTTGGTCGATTCTTTGAGGCTTAAAATGTGCTTGACTCGCGCTGCATATTGCTACAAACATTCACCCAACATCTTCCGTTCTACTTACCCCGTCAACCGCATACAGTTTTTCGTTTGGCACTTGTATCCCGCGGAGCTATTCGAAGACACCACGAGATCGTATGACGCGCCTACCACGGCTGACGCAGCCCACAGTCTGACACCCGAGTCCATTTCGCCGAACATTCGCCGGGATGGCGACCGACCTACTTGCCTTCGCTGGCTGGTACTTCCTCCCCAATCTCGCGACTGGGTACCTTCAAACAGCCCTCTACACAATCTTCATCCGCGCTGGCGACCCTAAGCCAGCTCCCGGCTCTCCCCGCTTCACCAAAGACCGTCGACGCATCTTCGTCTTCGTCATCCTGGCCTACCTCGTCTACACGGTCTATGAAGCCGACTGGCAGCTCCGGCGAGCTGGAGACTTCTACCGGGATCTTGGTGTGCCTCATTCGATATCCACTGGTGACTTGCAATCGCATTTCCGGAAATTGACTGTTAAGTTTCATCCGGACAAACTTTCCTCGTCGACCTCCGCAGGGGATAGGGCGAAGGCTGATGCCTTCTACGTGCATCTGAAGCTGGCAAGGGATACGCTCATAGACCCCGCGAGAAGGTTCGCTTATGATCGGCTGGGTCCGGGTATACTTGCCACGCAGTCGGCCAAGACGATCAAGGACGTTGTCACAGTCGGACTAACGGAGACAGCTATGTACTATGTCGGCACAGGTGGCGTGCTGGTCCTGCTCGGCATGCTTGGCTACTTGCAGCAAGGGCGTTTCTGGCGGTATCTGGTCATGGCCGGATTGTTTGTGGTGGAGGCGCAGACGATCATGCGGCCCGAGTTTCCGCGACTGCTGACGAACTTTGTCAATCCCTTGCTCGTCCGAACTGGGTTGAGGGCGCCTTATTTGCCTTTTCAGATGCTCACGTTGCTGCGGAGAATCGCAGTTGCGTTCTTCATCGCGCTATCCCAGCTTGGCCCGGTGTTGAAAGGCCCCGATACTCTAGCAGGCACGGACGAGAATGTCGATCCGAAGTTGATGGACCGACTGAGCGTACTCGGCCATGCAACGGATCAGGAAGTGACGAGGTTGATGGGTTTGGAACTGACGCCGTTCGCCGAGGGAGAGGAAGGCAAGAGAGAGCTGAAAGTGACGCTGAAGGAATGGCTGGTGCAGAATACAATGCGGAATGATCCAGAGGTCAAAGCGGCGATTGGAGCTGTCTTGACCAGAAGAAGGCAGGAAGGCCTGGTGGGAGATGGGATTTTTGTATCTTGATAGCTTAAGCCTCTCCTCATGCTTCACCTAATGCAGGACTCTCGTGGCCCCAGATTTCCGCCTGGTACTCCCAAACGGACCTCCAGTACATCTGGCTGTCCCGTTGCATCGACATTCGCTAGAGTAGAGCTGTGCTCAGCACCTGCATCCTACTGCCCTGATCGTCGCACAAGATCTCAATGACAGCAATTTCCGGAAGTTGCGCTTTATGCAGCTTCCTCCTCCGCCGCCGCCTCATCATCTGCACCCACTTCCGGATACCAAAGCGACAGCCGTACCGCATACTCCCACCACGTCGACAAGCGATACTGCCCAGCCGTAGAGCAGACGTGTAGATTCTCATAGAGCCCTCACGGCAGAGATGTCTGATCGAGTAGTGAATACGATGGTGTCCCGCCGAAGCGACAGCGCTGGGTGAAGGAGGGAAGGCACGCCAAAAGCGGGGCAGATCGCAACCGGGCTGCCTTTTAGGACACAGGCGGAGAGAGCAGCTGCATGGCCTAGGCAGGAAAGTGACGATACCGTGAAGTTGAACTTCGTGATGAACTTGAAGTGTGGATATGCAGCGCAATTACATGCTCCTTGGCGGAAATCGGGAAGCAGTTCTCAGCGCGGTGCATCGTATCGCTGCACACACTCCCGCTTCCCCATCCCCCAAGTCCCGCTCCAACGCAGCACAGACTTCAGCGATATCAGTAGCATGGGACACCACGGGGATGTCGAGACGCCACCCTTCAGCTTCCTCGACCTCGCGCCAAAATGAGGGATCGCGTCCACGACCACGCTTACTCACTCAATGTGATACCACCGCCACAGGCGATTTCTGGAGGCGAAGCGTGCAGCACCTGGCTGGCAGTTGTCCGTCACCTCCAACCAGATCCGAAGCAAAAGTCTCCGACTATTCGAAACGAACACTAGCGGGACATGTTGCGACCTCCCTGAGCGCAGCACCAAGAGCTTCCAGGTCACCATGTTCTCCAGTGGAGAGCCCACAATCAATTTCGGTTCCAGGATGCCGAGGAGAACGCAGCAATGTAGATTTGGAGGAGTCGATTTGCAACCGGGAGCTCCATCGTTACTGCTACGGAGCGCCTGCGTTTATCGGAGGATGCGGAATGCTGGGTACGCGATCGCGTCCAGAGCGCACGCGCAAATGGTTTAGCTTCATTGCAATGCTTCGAGCGTCTGAACCACGTGTGGAAGGTTGACCTTCTGCCAAGTTATAGCGGATGGGAGGTCCAAATGTCGATGCTATGCTTCGTTGATATGGTCTTGATCTCAGGGAGGCAAGCTCTTGGGAGAGACACTTTAGCAAGAAGCGACCCAGGTGCGCAGAAGAAACACGATGGGAATGGGGTTCCGGGCCGGGGCACTGAGGGTGATGGATGTGATCCAATCGGGCGTCCTGGTCCAGGTGACTCTCAGCAGTTCTCGGCCGAGGGCGATGCTTTTGCCCTCCCGACTAGCCTTTGCCCAGCCTATGGCTTTCGTCTGCTTGCGATGTAAACGCTCTCATGCCGTGGTAGCCTCTCGTAATCTCGTACCATTGATTCGCTTCGAAGATTGAATCTCCCTCTGGCTGTCCGGATCTTCTCATCCATCGTATCCGCCACCACGCTCAGTCGGTCCAATTTCGCCCAGCCATTTCCTCCCTTCTCTCCCATGCCCTCGTCTGATCGAATAAACTAATTGAACCCGGCCACAGCTGTCTCGTGATGCCTCCCGCAACCCTCACAACCCAGTTCCGCTCGTGTTCGTTGGCGAGATTCCCTCCTCCACATCCTCCGTCTTAGTTTCCACCCTGTCCATCTCCCCACCTCCCTCTGCGTGATCCGCCACGGCCCACACCCTCCCCAACTCCCTCTCGACCTCCGCCTTCCTCTTCTTCCACCCCTCCACCTCCCCCAACCTTTCCTTTAACTCCGCCAACTCCTTTTCCACACCATCCTTCTCGCTGGCGGTGCCGATGCGCAAGAACTCGTATTCGTTGGCTTCTTCACCCAAGCCGAGCGTGAGGGTGAAGTTGTGGTAGCGTTTGAGGGAGGCGCGGGTGGAGATTGTGATGAGTGCTGGGAAGCAAGGAAATTAGCCGTTTGTGGAAGGTAGGAT
>DAHZQE010000280.1:0-3092 GCA_027409005.1 Ferrimicrobium sp.
CACTGGATCCAATCAAAGATTGCGGTTCTTGCCTCCTCTGGCGTACTAAAGTCGTTTCGGCATACGAGCTCCTTTCAAGGTGAAAGCAGCCAACTCAAGCAACTCACACCGGCCATGCCCATGGATGCGATGATGGTGAACGACACGCTGACGACGCAGCGCACAAAAGCGCAACTAACCTGTGCAAAACTGGCACAAGCTTGGGTGGCCATCCATTGCCTCCTCGGTATGAGCCTAAAATTGCGTTAGATATCGGTAGCCGGGTGCGTGCCAGGCGACGATCGTCTCCAACTTCCGATGTTACGTAAGCTTGAGATATGCCTTTCCATCGCGTTGTGCCCTGATGAGCTCACCGATAGCACTTGGCACGATCGTCACATAAGAAAAGAGCGCATCCTGGGCGATGGCGCGCTTGCGAAGCGAGTTGTTACAAGCCACAAACGAGACGCCTCGGTTTGCAAGTTTGTTGAGTTCGACGGACAGATGCGTGGTATCGCGTCGGACGAGGTCGATGCCTCTACCCGAACATACCACCTCGATCGAGGCAGATTCGTCCTCGAGTAATAAGTTTTCGATCTGCTGGAGAACTTGGCTCCACGCCTCTTGGTCTGGAGTATCGAGCTGGATTACCGCTTCGAGTTTGGAGTCGTTTGGTGAGTCGGAATTCATGTGATCGAGGCTAACCGGGGAAAGCTTGGAAGAACTTAAGAAGATGGCAGACTGGAATGCGTAATCAGGCGAGGGTTACCAGCTCGAGAAGTTCCTCGTTCCAATAGTCTTCAACCCCATCTGGTAGCATCAATACCCGTTCTGGTTTAAGGGCCTCGACCGCACCAGGATCGTGGGTAACCAGAATGATAGCGCCGGTATAGCTGCGTAATGCTGCGAGTACTCGGTCGCGGCTAGCAGGGTCAAGGTTGTTAGTGGGTTCATCTAGGAGGAGCAGGTTGGCGCGCTGTGACACAAGGGTAGCCAGCGCCAGCCGCGTTTTTTCGCCACCTGAGAGAGTGCCACTCGGCTGATTAAACATCTCCGAAGTGAACATGAACGAACCAAGAATTTGACGGAGGTCGGTATCAGTTACATCAGCTGGTGCGCCATTTCTCAGGTTCTCTAGTGGAGTAAGGTCTGGATTCAACATCTCATGCTCTTGGGCATAGTAGCCCACAACAAGGCCTTTGCCGGGATGAATCTCTCCCGCATCGGGAGCTTCCACATTGGCCAACAGGCGCAGTAGTGTTGTCTTCCCAGCGCCGTTGAGACCGAGGATTACCACGCGTGAGTGCCGATCTATTGCAAGGTCAATGCCGCTTAAGACCTCCAGCGAACCGTACGATTTAGCGAGTCCGTTTGCCTGTATGGGAGTCTTGGTGCAAGGCAATGGCTGAGGGAAGCGAATATTCGCAACCTTCTCTGATTGGCGGACATCATCGACGTTGTCGAGGATCCGGGTCACACGGCGATCGAGCACCTTGGCTTTTCGCGCACGCTTTGCGGTCGAGCCACGCATCTTGTCGGCCTGCCGCTTCAACTGGGTCGCCTTGCTGGTTTCGACCTCGTACTGGTGTCGACGTCGTGCCTCGTCTTCGGCTCGAGCCACCAGGTAGGCTCGATAATGAAGGGTGTACAGATCGAGAGTAGATCGCTGCGGATCCAGAAAGGCGACGCGATTAACGACCGATTCCAGGAGCCTTGCATCATGTGAGATAACTATCAGCCCACCGTGGAAGTTTTTCAGGAAGTCGATGAGCCAGTTAATCGAGTCGGCGTCGAGGTGGTTGGTAGGCTCGTCGAGTAGGAGTAGGTCTGCCTCCGAGAAAAGTATTCGTGCAAGCTCAATCCGCCGCCGCTGTCCACCACTTAGCACACCGATTGGTTGTGTGAGAACGTGAGCTTCGATGCCGAGGGAGTTAGCCAACACTGTGGCATCGGATTCGGCACGGTAACCGTCGCGGTTGGCAAAGAGCGTCTCTATATGGCCGTACTCCTTCGTAGCCTGCTCCTGTGCCGGTCCATGTGCTTCAGTCATGAGATGTTGAAGCTCGGTCAGCTTTGCAAAAAGATCATCGAGTTGACGTCCGGAGAGAATGCGTGAGAGTGCGGTTAGCTTAGGGTCTGCGGCGAGAGGGTCCTGTGGCAAGTAGCCAACTGAACCAGCCCGCTCAAGAATTCCCTTGGCCTCAAGTTCTCCAGCAAGGACCTTCATTAGGGTAGTCTTACCTGCGCCGTTGCGACCGACTAGTCCAACGCGATCCCCTTTGTCGACGAGCAGGTTGAGGTCATCAAATAGGAGTCTGGCGCCATATTCAAATTGCAACGACTTTGCGTGGACAAGCATGATTCTCAATTCCGAGAGTGGAGAGGTGTTAGTTTTGCTCGTTACAGTCTAACTGGATCTGGCCTGGGTCTATTGCCGTCATTTGATCTCTGTGCCACCCGAGCTTCGTGAGCGTAGATTAAGCCGTGGGTGTTGAGTTCCGGCCCGATGCCCGAAATAGGTAATGCGTTACCGGTGATTGGCAACGGCGTTGAGTGGCCCATCGGCATCATGGTTGAGAACCGGTTAGGATGGTTTGGCACAAAAGTTTACCTGTAACCTTCCCTTCACCATCGGAGTATCACAACATGTCAGCTAGATCAGACGGCCCTGAACAATTCGGCGACTCGGGTTCGTCAGATCGACCCCGTCGACCAGAGGGTGACCGTCCAAGCTATGGTCGCCCAAGAGATTCAGATCGCGATCGTGGTGGCTACCGTTCTGGTCCTCGCCCAGATCGAGACCGATCCGATCGTCCAGATCGACCCCGTCGACCAGAGGGTGACCGTCCAAGCTATGGTCGCCCAAGAGATTCAGAACAGGGCATCGATAGTCTGATAGACGCTGTCAATTCTGATCCCCTCGGGACCACCGAGGCCGAACCGGAGACAAGGGACCTGCCCTCGTTGCGGTTCCAGGCATCGCGGTGGTTGCAGCGGGAGTCGGTCGATGCTCCGTCGCGCGTTCGAATCCGTGAGGATCACGTGGGCGACTCCAAGGTTCGACCTCAGCGACCATCAATGCGTGGCAAAAGTCGATCAGCGATGCGTCAGTT
>DAHZQE010000283.1:0-3647 GCA_027409005.1 Ferrimicrobium sp.
CGCTCTTTGCTCTCGCTCGTGCATCTTCCAAGCTGCACACAGTGCTGACATCTCCCTAAGAACTATATCAAACGCCAGGCAAAGGAGCATGATGGCTTCCGCAGATTCGCAATCGCACAAGCGCAACGAGTGCATCGAATCGACATGCGAATGCGGCTTGGCATACTCCATGATGCGGACGCCCAGCAGAAGATGCACGAGCGAGAGCAAAGAGCGGCTGAAGAGCGTAGAAAGAGAGCGGAAGCACCAACAGTAAGGACGGAAGAGGAGCAGCAGAAGCACGACGAGGAGAAAGCGAGGCAGGAGAAGGAAGGCGAACCTAAGAAGAAGAAGAAGGAGGAGCAGCCGAAGGTCAAGATCCGGCCTTTGAGCGAGGCCAAGGCCATTGAGCTCGGAGCGAACTTCTTCTCGGAGGCTTTCATCTTTGCTGTGGCTGCCGGACTGCTGGTTTGGGACAGCTGGAGAAGCCGGAGGAAGGAGAGTGCTCGGCGGGACGATGTAGCTGAGCGGCTGGCTGAGCTGGAAGGAGAGGTCGAGAGGCTACGGACCAA
This sequence comes from Ferrimicrobium sp., assembly GCA_027409005.1. Lineage (GTDB taxonomy): Bacteria > Actinomycetota > Acidimicrobiia > Acidimicrobiales > Acidimicrobiaceae > Ferrimicrobium. The sequence goes on from DAHZQE010000283.1 coordinate 552, forward strand.
GTATGAGCCGGAGCTTGCCGCATTGAGGGCGAGAGCCAGCCCGCCAGAGGTGATGTACAGCTGGTACAATCCAGCGGGGTGGTGGAAAACGACCGAGCCGTTGGATGTAGGCGAGGTGCCAGCAGCGGAAGAGCCAATACCGGGCAACGTACCTGTGGCCCAGCCGGATAAGGCCGTCAAGCCTGCAGTAAATCAAGTGGCGAAACCGCAATCTGCGTCCAAGGCAGCGGTCCCCCATGAAGAGGTGAAGAAGGCTGTCAGGTCGTCAGGAGGGGCGGCTGAGAAATAGAGCCGGCGAACTCTTCGAAAGTCGCATGCTGAAGATGTACAGCATACTCGCATTGTGATGTACCCCACTCAGGCAATGTTGTGAATTAGCGACGGCGTTGGAGGTGAAGTCGGAATTAAGAGTACAGCTGTATGCACCGGACTGCTCTACTTCACCCATCCCTTCTAACATCACCTGCTTCGGCGCCACGACGGTCAGCCAGCACCCGTCATTCACACTGACGTCGAGTTCTTCAACACAGGGGTAGGACTAGCGCATGGCGAACACGTTCTGCACAACCCTTCGGCGGCGGGCATCGTTTAGCTCGGCTATACCATCGCTGGCCACTTCGCCTGGCCTGCAGCTCAAAGGTGCGCGGGTCGCCATGTGCGCTTATTGGGGCAATGCTGATACGCATAGAGTCGCGTCTCGAAAGCCATGATGTTGCGATCCGGCTTGCTGGGAGTCTTAACGGCAACGCTCGAACGCTTCGCTTTCTCCTGCTCTCCCCGAACTCAGTTGCTGCGACCAGACTGGAAGGGACACTGGGACGAGTCGAGCGCTTTGTTGCGTTGACAGGCGGCAGCGATATAGCGATTGCGTTCCTATTGCAGCCGCCAGCAGCTACTGCTTCCATGACAGCGAAGCAAGTCGTCGAAGACACGGAGACAGCGAGTTCGCCGAACGGTCTGCAGCGTTTCACTTTCCTACAGGCGAGATTGGCTGGCCGTACAGACATACCATATGTTCCGCTGCTACCTCTGTCATGCTTGGAGAAGCTGCCAGACCTCCTGACCAGACACAAGTCGAACCTTCAGCCTCCACCACACAGGCTCCCCAGCCCACGCTCGGCGCCTTCTCAGCTGCTCAGATACTGCAGCGCAGCGCCGCTCTTGCCAGACTCGACAGCCTTTTTCGTTGCAGACATTTTCACAAGCTACCTCGACCTCGCCCGAGCTTGCATGGCAGCAGCACTCGGACCGCCAGAGTCTACCTCGTCACAATGGACGGAAGCAGTGTCCTCGCAACACATGCAGATCCAGACGCTGTCGCAAATCGAGGCAGGCAGCAGCCAGACGATCGCGGCGCAGTCAGAGGGCACGGACAGCGATGCTTTGAGCAAACTACAGCGTCTGCGACTATTAGTGGGTGAGGAGCAGTACCAGAATGTCGTACAGTTCTGGCGGGAAGAATGGGTGCTTGAGTGAGCATTGTGGCCAAGAGCCTGACAGAGCTATCGAAATAGAAGGCGTTGTACATGTCGCTATACGTATAAGTTGCACTGCAGGGCACTCTAGGCTGCCTTGGCGGGCGGTGACTTGGCCGGCGCCTTCGCTGCAGCGGCAGCCGGCAGCAAAGCCTTCACTTTCTGCAAAAACCGCTCACTGTCTTTCATGGCGTAACTCCCATTCCGTGCCGTCATCCTCACAATCTGGTTCAGCGCCGGCTGATTGTGTGGCGTTTGACCATGGAAGATTCCGCTTGTGTCATAGGAGCCTTTCACCATCTTTTCTTGCATCTCTGTCCTGATGCTTGCTCGCAGCGGCCTCCAGTAATAGTGATTGATCCTCTTCTCCACAGTGTCGCCAAGCGCAGCCTTCTGCTGGTCCGTTGGACCCGACCTTGGTGCAATGATCTGGCGGACAGCTTGCAATACCGCGACCTTCTCCTCTTGTGAGTTGAAGCGGATGGTTTGCTTTGAGATGAGTTTGTGTGCCAGTGACTGTATATCGCGAGACGGGTCTCGGTTGGAGCCAGGCTCAGCGACAATGTGTAGGCGATCCGCGATGACGCCGGGGAAGTTGTTCGAAGCAATAGTGGCAGAGTTATTGCCAACTTCGACCAAGTTCTCGTAGGTCAGGTCCTCTGGAGAAAAAGGAGGTCCAGCGTGTAGCACTTTGCGCTGCACCTTCCTTGCGGTTTGCGCAGTCTCTGCGCTCGCCAGGGGTTTTGCTGACTTGTCCAATCGCTCCTCTTGCGTGCCTTCCAGCACTGAAGCACCGCCAAGCTGAGGATCTTCCACTCCATTTCCCGGCGCCCTGATACCCCTGATCGCCTGATTGTCCGCGCTCATGCTCTCATCTTCCCGTGGACGCAACGGCTCTCTGCCCACACCCTGTGCCAGAGGTCCTTCCCTCGATGGATTTTCATTCTCGCCCATCACTCCAGGCGCCAAAGAGTTCTCAGGTCCAGCTAGGTTGTTAGCAGGCTCCGCGAGTCCATCGCTGGGGGGCTTCGCGGGTCCAAGGTTCGGTACGTTGCGGTTCAGTAAACGAACTTCTTCGGAGATCTGGGCGGCTCGCTGGTGTCGTGATGGGCCTCGCTGTGGCTCTACTCTGCATCAGCATCCGACAACAATCGAGCCAAGACATCGGATACGTACGATTATTCGGCGTGCCACTATCATTGCCATTCCCAGGACGGTCGTTCCGTGATGCTGAGCCCGGCTTACCAGCGCGCCGCTGCAGCGAGGCATGGAAGCACCGCACGCATTTCCCACTTTGCTGACATTGTCGTCGTAACAGCTGCCGCTCCGCCGAGCTCAGCAAGTACCACGTATTCCTTGATAACATGACGTGTGGGAAGAAGGTGGGTTCTCGTTGCTCGACACCCATTGGATGGCAGTTCATGGCGGGGCTCCTTCCCCTTTAGGGAGGCACGGTGGCTCGCGGGACTCGGCTCAACTCACCATATCACCGCTTCAACAATATTGACATGACATACGGACGCACGAATCTTTGAGTTAGGGCGTAAATCCCAGAAATTATCGCAACACCACTCTCGCCAGCGCTCTTATCTGCATCTTGTGACTAGATTAGAGACGCGCA
>DAHZQE010000286.1:0-3496 GCA_027409005.1 Ferrimicrobium sp.
TTGTTTGGACTGCACCCCGGCGCTGCTCGCAGTCATGCCGCCGGGAGCTGGTCCGACGCGCACGTAGAGGCCGTCCCCGACGGGATTGGTGAGCCAAAGGATCTGCCGGGCATTGATAGCGGCTTCGAGCGCATTCCACTCTGTCGCGTCTTTGGTCTGGACTGTAAGCGTGCCGTCCTTGCCGCCCATGACGCTCGATATGATCGTCGGGTAGGCTTGGCCCATGATGATGTGGCTGGCCGCCTGCTCCATCTGCGTCCCGGTGTAAGCCTTCACAAACGGGCTGAAAGCGCTGGACGGGTCGAGCGGGTTGACCATCCACCACGCCGTCGTGTTCACCGTCACGCTCCCACTCGCCGCGCTCTGTGCGCTCGTAATCGTCGCGGTGCTCGATAGCACGTCCTGAATCTGCGCCGTGTAGGTATAGGCCACACCCGGCGTTACCTCCGGGTCGTATACCACAAGGGTTTGGCTTGGTGTCGGGATCAGAGCCGGAGCAGTGGCATAAGCGCCACGCACGTACAACCCGTCCGACCTCGTGATTATCGCCTGTGTCGATCCGACTAGTCCGCCGCGGGTCCATGGGTAATTAGAAGCAGTAAATGTATTGTTCGGGTAAGAAACACCGTCTATAACTAAATTACAAAAATTGCCTCCCGAAACACTATCACCGACAAGACCGACATAAAGCCCCATATTTGGTACTGATAAGGTGCCGAACGCTGCTCCATCAATAGTCAAACTCGCTGTTCCTGCGGAAATTGAAATAACGAAATGGTGCCACGCATTGGGCGTCAGCGATGTTGACCCACTAGGAGCGCTCCATGAGGTCCATGAAGTTGTTGTAGCAAAACCAGCGCCATTTCCACTTCTACATTCATTTCGCACCATATATCCGGCACCCTCGCTGTTGCAACCAAAGAAGAAGTCGCAAAGTGAAGAGGAATACATATCTATTTCGATACTTGAAGGAACGGCTGAAAGGGCAGCGAAGCTATAAATACTGACAGGTTTGGCGGGCATGAATATACTCGGACCTGGATTCCCAGGACTAGCCTCGATCTGAACAGGGTGAGAAGGAAGGATCCCTCTCTGTGCCGAGTAGTGCACTTCGCTTGCGGCGGCTGTGTTGAGGACGTTGGAGATTAGCTTCACTTCGGCTGCATTAGAAGGTGACGTTACAGACGCGATAGAAGGCGTCCAGCCGCTTGTCGAGTCAGTGATTGTCGTACCCTGGATAGTTGATATGACTGCACCCGATGAGTCGAGCCATTCTGCATCCATGCGACAAGTTTCAGGGGTGGCAGCAGCTCGGTAGAAGTCCATGATTGTGTAAGCCGTGTTTGGTTCGACCGCATACGTATCCGCCGTCTGCATGCTCATCGCACCAGCAGCAGTGGATGTGAGTGAGACGCTGTAAGGGCTGCCTAGAGTCTGTGCCGTCGATAGCGCGATGGTGGTATTTGCGCCTGCGGTAAGGGTGCCGAGAGTCGAGACAGTGTTAGCATCGTCAGCGGACAGAAGATTGTCGTGCCCCTGAACCGTTATCTCCATCTCCGGCAATCCTGTCGTCGGGTCAGTAGTGGCGACTGCCGTGATGGTTGGTGTGGCGGGAATGTCCAGGGAGATTGTGAAGGACGAGCTAATGGTAGACGACCATTCGGACCCGGTTTCCTGGACCGCTGCATAGGCAACGTACCCGGCTGAGTTGTTGAGCGAGACACCGGATTGAAGGGCAACCGTAAGAGGGTTGCCAGTCCATGTAACGTCACTAACCGCACCCGCTGGGATTGTCCCTGCGCCAATGTTAATTGAAAACCCTGATTGCTGGGTCGTTGCTAATGGGTACACGAGCCACCGACCACCGATGATCGACGCACCAGATGCTGGGGTTGGGGTGTAGGAAAGGCTAGGTGAGTTGGATGTTGTTACAGAGCCAGCGGGGGAATTGATCGTAAGGTTAGGCGCTAGTTGGAAGTTCACGGAAAAGTCGGTTGCAAATGGGCCTTGGAGATTAGCTAAACTCTCCTGGTCGGCCATTGACCAGTTGTCCGTGACCCCGTTTGCAAGGCCAGCGACGGTGAATGATCCGCTAGCGCCAGGTGCAAGATTGACCGTATTCCAAACGATCGTCGATTGAAGTGCATTAGTGGAGACGTCCCAGTAATTGTAGGATGACGCACCGGAAGCTTTGATCCGCATTGCACGGGCGTTGGCGTTGGCATTATCCGTTGAATTATATGTTGCCGTGAATACGTTGTTACCGGAGAGAGTTACGTCGAGATAGGAACCATTGGCTGGGGTGGTGAGGGTTGGAGCGTTAGGAGGGGAGGCTTCAGCCAAAACCAACTCATATCCGAACATGTAATTCGGACCACCCGATGATTGTGAGACGATGGCTTGAGGTTGAGCACCTTGTGCAACAGCACCGTTTGAATCCCACGACGCAAAATAGCTATTCCAGAGTATGGGATAAGCGACATTAATAGTCGGATCGTAACTGACATTTGAGTTGCCTCCGAAAACATATATCCAGCAACTAGCTGACGGAGTAGTAACGACGGGGATTGAAACGGATGTGGCAGAAGCTGAGGTAACAGTTTCTTGCTGATAAATTGATAAGACGCCGAGTGTACTCCGATATACCGCTATCAACCCATTAAAATAATTAGTGCCGGCGAGGCTCACTCCAAAGGTGTAGGTAGGAGAAGACCCTTCGCCTGACGTGACAACGTGAGAGTAGATCGAGCCATACTCAGCAGAGCTATATGCGACAACCGTATTCCAGCCAGAAGGAGGAACAGGCGAAGCATTTTGTTCAATAGAACCTATCGAGACGATTACAAGGTCACCAGTTGCAAGACCCGTAGGAGTGAAAACGGCCTGGGTAGTAGATATGCTACTGTTCGCGCCAGAATATACCCTTGAAATGCTCACCTATTCACCCCCCTACCCGCATTCTCAGCTTCAACCTCTTTCATAAACCCTGGATCAACTTTCTTCCTCGCCATAACGTGCTGTAATTGTTGATTCGAAAGAATCGAAAGCTGATCCTCTCTAGCCGATGTCCCTCGTTTACGCGCCTCGTCAATCTCGATCAGCCGCAGCGCGTGGAGGTCCCGGAGATGCAGTCCGGCTCCGAAGTCGTGAAGGTGCGCGCGGTAGTGCGCGCGCGTGCCAGGTTGCAGTTCACACGCCCAGAAACCGTGACGACAGTTATCGCACACCCACGGCACTGATTCGGGGTTGCCTGCATGAGGCTTTAGCTGCTGTCCGCATGACGGGCAGTCGAGGGAGTAAGTGGTCATCCTGCCATCCCTAAGAGGTCCACAAGCTCGTTGTGGCTGTCGGTTATCTGCTTGGCGAGCTGGTGCGAAAGCTGCTCATTCACGCCTGTTATGGTGATCTGTGGCTGATAGTGCAGGGTGACGGTGTTACCACCCCCTGTAGTCGGATTCATTGACGACGGCAAGCGAGAGCCTTGAGAAGTGCTGAG
>DAHZQE010000294.1:0-3878 GCA_027409005.1 Ferrimicrobium sp.
GGCTCTCGGGTTGGAGTCGTAACGAAGCCCTGCTCGACAAGGTACTCAAGCCCACGTCGCACCACATCGCTGAGAGGCGCATAGGTTCTGTTCGCGAGGGCAGGATCGCTTGGCCTCCTCAGCAATCTTGTGAAACTCGGCCTGCGCCACGCCTTGGGCACTCCCATCAACCGTCAGCTCGATCCGCGGAATGTGGAAACCACCGTCAGGGTCGGGTTCCAGATGTACCTTCGCACCAACTTCCAAGTGAATATCGACTCCGCCTGCCGCTCCAAGCAGTGCTGAAAATTGCATGGCGTAGCACGAGGTATGTGCCGCCGCGATCAACTCCTCTGGGCTCGTCGCGCCTTCAGCACTCTCGGCTGCTCGTTTTGGGAACGAGACCTCATAGCTCCCGATTCCGGAACTCGTTAGAACTACCGTCCCGACACCCTGCTCTAGAGACCCGCTCCAGCTTGTATGTGCTTCTCGTATTGGCATGTCATCCCCTCCTTCTCGACACCTGCACTAGACCTTAACCCTACCCTGAGACGCTTGGCTATAAGCAACCAAGAGGACGTTTCCGCTCTGGTCGTCACAACCCTTTCGGCCTACCTCATGATCTTTGGAGTACCAAGTTATCTCGAGACCTGACCGTCACAGAGCAAACTTATCGTAGCCGTACTCATCTGGATGAGCGAATACGTACCCACGGGTTAGAAGCCAACCCCGCCCACGCATGCACCTACCGCTTAGCTTCAATAAGGAGTCCAACACGATCAGCGATTACCTACGAGGTGGATGGCTGCTCAGAATCATTCTGCACTTATATGGATAACGTATCAATACCGGTAGGCAAGCCTGGGCACCAACGAGCCTCGGCTACGCCAAGAGGTGCTATCTGCCCTTAGGATGTTAGGTCGATCTACTACCGTTCTTCGGGAAGGAACTCGTCCAATGCAACCTTTCGATCATCGCTCTACCATACCTGAACCAGCTGGACTTCGAACTGCATACGCTGGCTCTCTGAACGAGACTAGGGTCGGCGAGGTTGTCCAAATCTGTGGTTGGGTCAATCGCATTCGCGAGCATGGAGAACATCTTGTATTTGTTGACGTACGTGACCATACCGGAGTCGTCCAATGCGTCGTTCCAAGAAGCGAGAATCTCCACCCAGAGTGGGTCGTGCAGATCACAGGAACTGTTACCGAACGTCCAGAGGGAACGGATAACAATCAGATCTCCACGGGTCAGATCGAGCTTCGCGACCCAAGCGTGCGAGTGCTTGCCGAGGCCGAACCTATTCCGTTCTCACTCGATGAACGAATAGAGCTCGATGAGGCGACCCGTCTGCGCTATCGCTATGTCGATCTCCGAAGGTCCCGCATGCAGCGCAATCTCCGTCTTCGCTCCGTGGTGAACTCCGCGATTCGGCGATCGATGGAGGAGCAGGGATTCACAGAGATAGAGACACCACTGCTATGGACCCCCACCCCTGAGGGGGCTCGCGAGTTTCTCGTTCCTTCACGCACACAGCCCCAAAATTTCTACGTACTGCCCCAATCGCCACAGATCGCGAAGCAGCTACTCATGGTCGCTGGATTTGACCGTTACTATCAGATAGCTCGTTGTCTGCGTGACGAAGATCTGCGTGCAGATCGACAGTTCGAGTTCACTCAGTTGGATCTAGAGGCATCCTTCGTCACTCAACATGACATTCACCGCTTCATATCACACGCCATTATCGCGGTGGTCCAAGCAGTGAGTCCAGGGACAACTGTCGACATCGACACAATCACGTGGCACGATGCCATGAATCGCTACGGTTCCGACAAACCCGATCGCCGTTTCGGTGCTGAACTCCACGACGTAACTGCGATCTTTGCCGACACGACCGTCAAAGCACTCACCGCTACCAGTGTCCAGGCGATGGTCGCACCACTTCCTCTGAGTCGAGCACGCCTCGACGAGCTCGTCGATCGCGCGAAGACGCTTGGTGCAAAGGGGCTTCTCTGGCTACGTGTCGAGGAGACAGACGGTCAACTCAGCCTCAACTCTCCAGTCTCCAAATTCTTGACCCCCAACGAGCAGGAGCAGCTGATCACAACGCTGGGGGCACAGCCGGGGGATACGATCCTAATGGTGGCTGACGAGTGGGAGAAGGCAGTCACGGTCCTTGGGCAGATCCGACTTGGCCTGGGCAAGCAGCTGACCAGCGACGACGTACTCGACTTCTTCTGGGTGATAGATTTCCCACTCTTTGAAGGACTCGACGAGTTTGGGAAGCCGGTATCTGCTCACCACCCCTTCACCATGCCGAACGAAGACGACTTTGCCCTGCTTGACACCGACCCACTATCGGTTCGCTCGCAATCCTATGATTTGGTCTTGAACGGCTGGGAACTCGGATCAGGGTCGATCCGTATCCACACCTCCTCGATTCAGTCGAAGATCTTTGAGGTACTCGGTATCGACGAGGAGACCGCCCGATCGCGGTTCGGTTTCCTGCTTGATGCCTTCAAGTATGGTGCACCGCCTCACGGTGGCTTTGCATTCGGCATAGACAGACTGAGTGCGCTACTTGCAGGTGAGGACAATATTCGAGAGCTCATAGCCTTCCCAAAGACACAGAGTGGTTCCGATCTCATGACTGGGGCTCCCAAGCAGGTTGATCAGGAAATCCTCAACCAACTCGGGCTACGACCAGCCGCTCGCAGCAAGGACTAAGCATGGACGAGCTATTCCGCCAGGAGCTCGATCCTCGACGCGTTCCTCTGGCTGCACGAATGCGTCCAACCTCATTAAGTGAAGTCCGTGGACACGATGACCTCCGGGGTACCGATGGAGTACTGCGGCGAATCCTCGATGGGCTCACGCCATTTGCACTCGTCCTTGCTGGCCCTCCTGGCGTCGGCAAGACGACAATTGGCTCGTTGCTAGCCACAGAGCGCAAGGCGCGCTTTATCCAACTGTCGGCCACAACGCTTGGCGTAAAAGACATAAAGGAACTGGCTTCAAACGGTCAACGCCTACGCGATCTTGGTGAAACTGAGCCGGTCTGCTTTATTGATGAGATCCACCGGCTATCACGGGTTCAGCAGGATGCACTGCTCAACCCAGTCGAAGAGGGCCACTTCTCTCTCATCGGCGCCACTACCGAAAACCCGTATGTGAGCTTGAGCCCTGCATTACTCTCCAGAATCGAGGTTATTCGGCTAGCAGCGCTAGATGACCAGGTGATGAGGACATTGCTGCTCGATGCCCTAGCCACCGAAGCATTGTCAATCAGCGATGAGGCGATAGGGACGATTATCACCCACGCCAACGGAGACGCTCGCTCTGCGCTAGGAATACTCCAGAGGGCGATTGAGGCCACACGACGAAACGGTGAGTCTAGACACATCGAGTCCTTGCCATCACTCCCTGAATCGGTTGGCATCGATAGATCATCACATTACGAGATGACTTCAGCACTCATCAAATCGATGCGCGCCTCAGACACAGCCGGTGCCATCGATTGGCTCTCTCGTCTCCTGGTTGCAGGCGAAGACCCACGCTTCATCGCTCGACGGCTAGTCATTTTCGCAGCGGAGGACATCGGTCCAGACCATCTAGATTCTCTTCTCTACGCCAACACTACCTTTACAAGTGTCGAAAGAATTGGGATGCCTGAGGCTAGAATCGTGCTAGCCGCCACCGTTTTGCATCTCTCTGAGGCTCCGAAATCGAGGCGTGCCATTGACGCCATTGACGCCGCAATGCTGCGGGCAGCTGCATCGCAGCGAGTGCCGGTGCCAGAGCATCTACGTGGCTCCATCACCCACATCGAAGGGCGCACCGGCTTGTTGAGAACGCGAGAGACCTTGGTCAGTTTGATTTCGTCGATGCTATCGCAGCGC
>DAHZQE010000306.1:0-6597 GCA_027409005.1 Ferrimicrobium sp.
ATGTTGTTGGACGATCGATTGGGCGATCATCCGGCGAGGGCGGATATGTTGAAGGATGTCTTCATCTCGGGCGGGTATTGCATGTTTCAGGGGTTTGAGGAGAGGCTGGCGAAGGAGCTGCGGACGATCGTGCAAGAAGACCTAGCGTTGACGGTAAGGAGAGCGAAGGATCCCGTGCTGGATGCTTGGCGAGGAGCTGCAGGGTGGGCGGCCCGGCCGCAGGCGAGGGAAGCGTTTGTGAGCAAGGCCGAATGGACGGAGAAGGGTGGGGAATACCTGAGGGAGCACAACTTAGGGAATGCCTTTACATGAGATGCTATGAAGAGCGGAGGGGATTATTTGGCTTTAGCGGTGGTGCTTTGGCGTTCAAAGTCTGTTCTCTACTCGGCTCGATCCTGCAATCGAACATCGCCAAGTCGCCACTCCGGCGCTGAGGAGCTCGAAGCTCTGCAGCCTTGTGCTCGGTCGTGCGAATGCCCGAAGAGAAGTGACGTTATGCAGAGATGTGAAACATGTGGAGGGAAGGAGCGACCATCACGCTTTGACCACCGGCAGGCACCCTTGATCCGTTTACTCGTTTCAAGTCATCTTCACTTCTGCGGAGTTTCGTACTCACTCGCCGTACAACAATCCACTACACCAACATCAGGTTACCAGTTGGAACGGCCGACACGGCGACTCAAGACACCCCGGCGCAAGAGAAAGAAGGAATACTGCTTGCGAAAGCCGACGATGTCATCCTGGTCCTTCCTGATGGCACCCGCCTGAGATGCCACTACGCCATCCTCTCACTGGCTTCACCGGTGTTCAAGATCATTCTTGGCCCCAACTTCCTAGAGGGCCAAGGAACTCGCTCTGCCACGCAGCCGACAGAGCTCCCCCCCCCCTCTGCTCGACCACTGGACTAAAACCATGCATTACGCGCTCTCTGCGGCGTACTTCACTACCGCACCATCGACAGTGAGATGTGTCCCGCGCTTGTCCGTCCTTTCGGTCTAATCCACTTTGTGATGCTGGCCGATAAGTATGATTGCTCTGCCGCTGTGCAACACATGGCAGAAGCGGCGTCCATGCGGCTCGCGAGTTTCCGGCAAGGGCATTGGCATGACGATGCCGTTGGATTGCTGTTTAGTGGCTGCGGCGCTCTTACCTGTGGTACGACAAGCTTTCTGCGTTCTTCTCGGGGCAGGTGATGCTGGAAACTGACGGGAGCATGTTGGAGTTGTGAAGTAAAGAGGCTGGCAAGGCTCTGCCGCCTGGGCAAGTGACGATTTTGTTGTCCGCGCTGCGGCCATGTGCTGGCGGAGTTTGCTCAGATCGGAGGGCCAAGTCGCTCGCACCAGGCCGGCTGTCAGGCCTGGCCGCAATACTCAAAATTTCACATTGGCCACCAAACTGGAAGGACCTAATAACCCGGGAGGCGAGTGCTTTAGCTCAAGGAGGTCAACGACAGCGGACCTGCCACCTCGTTGGGCTGCCAATCGACATACCACCAAGATAAATCACAAGTGGCACCAATCCCATGAAGCATAGGCACACCGACGTTCTTGACACGATTCGCAAAGTCACCGCCAGCATCGCCGGCTTGTGCCTTCGGTCTGCGTGCGAAAGAGGACATCCCGCAGTCTCTGTGCGAACACGCATAGGAGGTGGAGGTTGGAATGATACGGGCGGGATCCGATCCTTGATCCGATTGAGGAGGAGATTGCCGCGCAGAAGCGAGTGCTACTCAGCAGTCGATGAAGCTGAGAAGCCCAATGGCAGAAGCCACGGACGGGTCTCAGGACTAGGTATGGATGGTGCTCGGAGCTTGTCTAAGCATGCTGTCTGTTGGCTGCGGGTGCTCCGATTTAGTCCGCTCGTTGCCGGGTGACTCTCGGCGAACAAACGACACTGCACTGAGGTCCTCACACACAGGAAAGAGGAGGTATAATAGCTCCAAATACATCTACTCACATTGCTTGTCACCATGCGCCTGTCGGACGAACCGGCAACTACGACATGCTAGCGCACGACGACGCGGCCAAACTGTCAGCCACGCGACATTCAGCCGCGTACGTCATTGTCTGATGTCCGACCGTCTCGTGCGGTCCAACGCGGGAGCTTTTCGAAGGTGGATTTACTCCCAAGAGAAAGATAGGGGCGGCAATGGCCACCCTATAATAGCGACCCGTACCATATTGCGTCCGCGGCACTACGCCGTGACCCGTTTCCCTTCGACAATGTACAGAACTTGACCTTGACTGCCACATTGATCTCACGCCTCTGTGGGCCAAACACCAATCACCACGGCACCCTACCGCGACGACGCGTTTGATTCCGCCTCTGCCGCCGAGCTCCGCCACACTCCTCACCACCATGACCGACAATAGCAGCCACAGCTCCGCCCCCCACCGCAAATCCGTCCCCTTCGCCCTCGGCCAACGCCGCGGCACCATCCACTTCCAAGCCCCCAAAGGCCGCCCGCGATGGGTCCTCCACCTGCAAGCGACCTTCTGGCGCGTGCTCATGGGGCTGGGCATGCTCTTCCACAAACTTGCCCCCCCTCGCCCGCCCAAGCCGGACTTCACTCGCGAGATCCCGAGTACCATCTCCGGCAAGCCGGGCAACATAGCCTTACATTTCTATGTGCCCAAAGACTGGCAGACGCAGCGGCGGCTGTGGGAGCATCGGCCTGAGGCGGCGTTTCGGGACGATGTGGATTTGTTGGAGGGGGAGGACGAGGAGGATGCACGGCCGCCGAAGAGCACGGCTCGGAGAGTGAGTACGGCGTTGAGTACGATCTCGCAGTCGGTCAAGGGCAAAGGGAGGAGTGCGAGGAGGTGGGGTGGGTACCCGGTGATTATCAATTTTCACGGGGGAGGGTTTACGCTGGGCAAGGCGACGGATGATGCGAGGTGGTGCGGGACCGTGGTGGATGAGTGCAATGCGGTGGTTATCAGTGTGGATTACCGACTCGCGCCTGAGTATCCTTTCCCGGTCGCGGTGGAGGATGGAGCGGATGCGGTGTTGTGGGTGCATGAGAATGCGGAGGAGATCGGGGTGGATAGGGAGAAGATTGCGTTGTCCGGATTCTCCTCGGGGGGGAATATGGTGTTCAGTGTGCCGTTGCGGTTGTACGACGAGATGACGGGTTTCGCGCGGGAGGAGATACTCACAGCGCAGAACTCGACGAAGAAGCAGGAAGAGCACGCTGCTTACGCTGAGCCTGCGATGGTGCCGGATTCTGCGTCGAGTAGCTCGACGAAAGTCCCGCCGGAAGCTAGGTCAGATGTCGTCACTATCAATCCTGATGATCCTACGCCTCCCGATCCGAACTTGACGACCAAGACCGACGCCAAGGTCGATCTCAGACCCATCCCCGACATCCACATCCGCTGCATCATCCGCTGGTATCCCAGTCTGGACTACACCCGCACCCGCGAGGACCGTCGTGCGACTAGTCGGCGGAAAGACCAAGACCTGCCTGCGCTGTTCACGGACCTCTTCGATGAGTCGTATCTGCACCCGCCGGACAAGGTGAATCTGAACTCGCCTTACCTCTCGCCGGGCATCGCGCCGACCGAGCTGTTGAAGTATGGATTGCCGGAGGAGGTCATAATGCATACGTGCGAATTCGACATGCTGCTGGACGAAGGCGAGGCATTCCGAGACCGACTTACCTCCGATCCTCTCAACAAGAAGGTCACGTATCGGATGGTGGAGGGTGTGCCGCATGGGTGGGATAAGGCGCCTAATCCTTGTATGTGCTGTGTCATCAAACGCGGTGGTAATTGTCTTTGCTGACTTCTTCGAAAACAGGGAAACCTACCCCAGGGGTCCGCGAGAGGTATCTCTTTGCTTGTAAGGAGATCAGACGGATCTTCGGGACGCCGCCGGGTCGGCTGGAGAGGCAGACTACGGCTGGGCCGAGTGCGGCGCCGAGAGGAAGCGTTCAAGTGGTGCGCTAGCCGCATTGCTCTGGGCGTGACGGGAAGAGGATTAGGGCATTGGGGCGGAGAGGCACGGCGAGCGAAAGCGTGCATCTACGCAGTAGGACGAGGTTCTGGGGTAGAAGTGTACGATAGATTCGCCTGTGGATATGTGTTTGGTTGACGGGCGTTCGAGCGAGCGTAGCCTACCGTTCAAGCTGGCGACTGCATTGGACATGCTCTGTATCCAGCTGATCCGTTCGGGAGCCCTGCTGGCTACAGCTTCGCAGCCATCCTGTTCTCTGGTGTATCCCTCGTGTCCCCGAGCTGAGCTACAGTCGAGGTGAAAGCAATGGCTCCACGCGACAAGGCACTTGCATTTTCGATGCCACAGAAGACGGACTTAACAGCTCCGCCCCGACATATGCAGGCGAGTCTGTGCCCAAACTCTAAGAAACTTCCTCGAAGTTTTGGACCGACAAACCCCTGCCACGGCTCCATTCGCGCCAATACATCAACACATCACATTCGCTCTCTCTCTCTCTTACACAACACTCAGTACACGATGGCTCAACAGACTGCGCCAAAGACCGGCGACATGGCCGGCATGTCCCATAGTGAAGTTCACTACTTCAACAGCTACAACCACCACGGCATCCACGAGGAAATGCTGGTACAGCCTGGCCTGACCGCCTTACACATTCGAGAGTGGCATACTAACGTAAGGCTCGTAGAAAGACGAAGTCCGGACCAAGAGCTACCGCGATGCGATCTACAATAACCCGCACATCTTCAAGGACAAGGTCGTCCTGGATGTCGGATGCGGTACATCCATCCTTAGCATGTAAATTTACTCACACATACATCTCCTCCATACCCGACGACGACTCGCTCTGGCTCGAAACATGGCTCAAAGGGGTAAAAAAAAAGTCGTACGCTGACAGGTATCCGTCATTCAGGTTCGCCGTGAAAGCTGGGGCCAAACATGTGATCGGCGTGGACATGTCGACCATCATCCTCAAGGCGCGCGAGATCGTCGAAGCGAACGGCATGTCGGATAAGATCACGCTTCTCCAAGGCAAAATGGAGGAAGTCGAGCTGCCTTTCCCGGAAGTCGATATCATCATCTCTGAGTGGATGGGATACTTCCTGCTGTACGAGAGCATGCTGGACACCGTTCTGTGGGCGCGGGACCGGTATCTGAGGAAGGACGGAAAGGGATTGATTTTCCCGGACAAGGCGACGATTTTCATGGCGGGGATCGAAGATGGGGAGTACAAGGACGAGAAGATTGGCTGTGAGTTGCCGCACATCCAACGCCCGGCCTGCTTAGTTACTGACACCCTTTCTTGCTAGTCTGGGACAACGTCTACGGCTTCGACTACACCCCCCTCAAACGCACCGCCCTCACCGAACCCCTCGTCGACACCGTCGAGCTCAAAGCCGTCGTCACCGACCCCTGCGCTGTCATCACCCTCGACCTCTACACCGTCACCCCGGCCGACCTCGCCTTCTCGCTACCCTTCAACCTCTCCATCCGCCGCACGGATTACATCCATGCCCTGATCGCCTGGTTCGACATTGAGTTCTCCGCCTGCCACAAACCGGTCCGCTTCTCCACGGGCCCGCACACAAAGTATACGCACTGGAAGCAGACGGTGTTCTATCTCGCGGACGTCTTGACGGTGGAAGCCGGGGAGCAGGTCAAGGGGCAGTTGAGCTGCAGGCCCAATGCCAGCAACCGGAGAGATCTCGATATCGCGATTGATTATAAGATGGAGACGGAGGACCAGGGCAGAGTGGCGGAGGGGCATTGCGAGTATAAGATGTGCTGAGCGCGGAGTCGGAGTGGTAACGACGTGATGAACTGGCATTCAAGCATTTGTGTCGCAGCCTTTGCGCTTCGCTGACTGTGTATAGTATGAGCGTGCAGCGTAGCATGTTCTTTCTCGAGAAGCGAGCTTCCCTCCTGATTTGTTTTGTGGTCCGTGAAAGTTCACTGCATGCCCAGGCTGGGATCGGCGAGGCTCTGCCATCTCTGAGGGCAGCATCCGAGAGCAGCGCCGTGTGCTCATCTCTGCCGCGAATTGCGACGTCTGCGGTCTGACGGTCTGGCCATCGTGATGTTGAGGCGCAGGTTCCTCGTGCGCCCTGGAAAGGTTGAAGACGGAGTGCGTTCGCCCCTTAGAATCTCAGCCTTCCTCCGCGCCAGATTCGACATCCAGCTCCGTGTCAGCCGCCCGCCGCCGATTCGCTTGGCTCGTGCCATTCGTCGACCTTCTGCCGCCACCTCCGCCCGCATTTCTCCACGCCTTCTCGCCCACCGGCGGCGGATTAACCCACGCCCTCTTACACACCGGACACTCCTCCCTTCCACCCTGCGCTCGGAATAGATTCCTCACACAGTGGTCATGCACCCTTCCCAGGCAATCCAGATTTGGACATCTCTGCCCCACTGTCACAATCTCCCGGCACGCCGCGCAGAACTTGATCCTCGTCCTCTCCACCTCGTCCTCTCCCTCCTCGTCCTCGCCGTCCCGATCGTCATAAGTCTCCACCAACCACCCCTTCAACTCCATCAATGCCCTCGGCGTCAGCGAGTAGAACCCTTTCCGACTGACTTCGAACCATCCTTCCGCGACCATCGAATCCATCGTCCGTTCCGCCTGGCTCTGTGTCAAGCCAG
>DAHZQE010000325.1:0-20169 GCA_027409005.1 Ferrimicrobium sp.
CCATGTATTGAACGGTCTTGACGCGGATGCTCCCGTACTGACCTGTCAACCAATGGGAGCAGTCCCTATTCCTGGACATGTGCCAGAAACTGGCTGGCGCGCCGGGCTCGATCTGAACCCGCTTGATCCAAGTAATCCGACCGATGTCGAGTGGTTGTCGTGCCTGATCTGGCCGGGGGAGGAAGGACGCGCAGAGAGGCTCAGCGCAGCCACAGCTACCGCCCGGCGCCATCCGGTGGAGATCTATCGTGGTGACCTTCTCGATGACTTAGCAGAGCTGGCTGCCAAGGTGCCCACCGGACTCACCTTGGTTATCTACCACACCGCCGTGCTCGCCTACGTTGACGAGGCAAAGCGGTGTGCATTTGCGGCCCTAACCCGTTCTTTAGGAGCGATATGGATAGCCAACGAGGCCCCGGGTGTCGTTGGCGATGCTGCACCTCCCAGTCCATCCCGAGGTTTCATGCTTGTGAGGGATGGCACAGAGCTTCTTGCACAAAGTGACCCACACGGCAACTGGATTGAATGGCTTGCTTGAGCAGCCTGGTACAGGGCTTGCTGGGTGTGACGTCCTCCCCGCCCTTACGGACCGGGCTTGCGCTCCCGTTTGGTCAAACCCACCAGCTACTTGTTCCTCTTGCAATGATCTAGCATGCATGCTCACTCCTTCTTATCGCTTGGGATCGACACCAGTTATTGATCAGCGGCTGACGCGGCAGCAATGGGGCCATGCGTCGTGCTCTCGTGAGGTTACGTTGTCGGCGTAGGCTGCTGACCAACTGCCCCTGATATCCGATGAGTCGACGGAACGATAGTTGTGCCGATCAGCGGATGTGTCCGGCCCCCAATGACAGCCAACCACCAACTATGTTTGCATGTCTGTCCTTCGCGGTGGCAGCTTCATTGAAAACAGCCGGCGTACCTATCCTTATCGCTGGCATGGACTCCGCGATCAAGGTTGGACCAGGAATTGGTGTATCTAATATTGGCAACCAGTTCGAGTTAGGCAGGCGTTTTAATATAGGCTACGCGACCTGAATCAGGCTGTTAGTCTTCGCAAAGCGACTAGCCGAATCCTTCTGCATAACCGCTTCAGGCATTTGTCTGTTGCTGCCGATGGGTAAGAGGTAACTGGTTTTGGATTTTAAACACGGAGGTTTCCCGTATGGTAATAACATCAATCCTTGGCCAGCTGAGCGCAAAAGCTTTGGTAGCGATCACGGCCGGAGCGGTAGCGACTGGAGGGGTAGCGGCAGCTGCAACTGGTTCACTCCCGACTAGCATGCAAACGCCGATTTCGCAGGCTGTTGGCGCCATAGGCCTCCAGATCCCGAGCGGCTCAAGTTCCCAAGCTGTTACTGGGGCGTCCGCTACAGCATCTGCCCAGGCTAGTACTGCCAGCGGTGTTGGCAAGAAGGTGTCCGCAGCGGCATCGAGTCAAGCCGGTACGACTAAAGACATCGGTCAGAAGGTAGCTGCTGCAGCCAAGACGGGAGCCGGGGCTTTGTCTGTGGTCTCCTCAACTCCAGCGGGTGCGGTGATCGCCAATACACCGGCAGCTAAGGTGCTCGCTGGCGGTGTCGGTAAGCATTCGCCTGCCGGATCTGGCACCGCAAATACGTCTCAAAATGTAAATGGTGCAGGTAAGGGAACTCAGACCAGTTCAGGGAGTTCCTTGCCGTCGAACGGGTAGTGTGCGACCCACCTGGAGAAGCTGGACACCCTCTTGGTCTCGGTTCACTTAGTGGATGTAACGGTCTCTGCACCTCCCACGGTTATGGGCACTCAGCCAACGAGGGGATCGAGGTGCTGGGTATCTCTCAGTTGTTTGCTGAATTTGCACTCTTTATACGCTGGCATCTGACCGTCAGTCGGAACTACGGGTTATTGTCTCCTAACCGATTAGTCGTGAGGCAGTTAAAAATTTGGGCAGAGTGCATCGATTAGCAGCTTAAGAGGCATCAACCGGGTTCGAAGCGCAGCGGAGAACTTCCAAATGTATTCATTAGCCAGTTAAAGCTATAATAACGCGCTCGCTTAAGAGCTTGAACGACTTATACAAGACGGAGTTGAATCGGGCCATTGGAATCTGCGACGATGAGATTGCTGCCTAATGCGAGACCTACGAGGGTGGACTGGTTCAAGAACAGAGGGCATCACTCCTCGATGGGAATGATGTCGCCAGTCGAATACGAAGCTCCCTACCATGTTGGGAGCAGGTCTGACAATCACTTAAATGACAGAAAACCTGGGTCTTTGTGAAACCTGGTTGGGCTTACGAGGTCAACCAAGCATCGAGGATACAGCGAGCAAGTATTACTTCCGGTTAGAAGCAGACTACTGCTCAGAGAGGTATGGTGTCAGTGATTGGTTGTTCCGCAAACGAAGTGAACCGGATTATAAGGGACACGCAAAGTCTCTAAGTAAAGCTGCTTCAGGGTGCCCACTAGGTTGGCCGCGCAGCTGCCACGACGTGGCCAACCACGACGTTGTCTTGCTCGGGGATGGGCAGTCCTTCTCTGCGCATCTCATCAAGATGATCGGCAATCGCTTCACCCAGGAGCTGGTCGGTCTCAGCTCGAGTGGGGCCGACTACATCGATGCCGGGAAGGGCGGGTACGTAAGCATTCCAGCCGCCGCTATCGGTGCGCTTGTAGACAACGCCCCATGTGTCTTCTCGTTGTTCGTTCTCGATGGATCGTAGCAGCGCTTGGCGTTGGCGCCAACGAGGTAGCGTAAAGGGCAGATATCCGACAATAAGGAGTAATACCAGTGTCACGATTGCCCATACACTGGAGGCCGCAATGGGGTAGGTGGTGGCGGCGAGGGTAAACCCTGGCCCAACAGAGCTTAGCTGTGCTGCTTCGGAGCGAGCTATGACCTGAACTGAGCTCTGAGCACTAGAAGTGCTGAGAGTCTCCGTTAGCGTCACCACTCTCCCGATACGGAAAACTACCTCTCCTAGGGTAGGGTTGGCTGTCGCAGTAGTAGATTTAGCAGACGAGCTGTAGGTGGCGCCGGATGACCCAGCTATCCCCGGGACTTGAAATGTTGATCGCCGCGTCAAAGAGCTAGCAGCGTAGGATTTTGCACCTAACTGCTGGGTGTTCAATAGTTGATAGACCGAACGAGCTGTCGTGGTGGTCGGGGATAGAAATGCGATAATTTCGGTGGCAGCCGCTGCATTCGACGACGGTCGCCAGATCCTTGAGTAAATACCTGTCTCAGCAGGGAACTGCCTCGCGGCTGCCTCAAGAGGTTTGATGCCAGACTTTGCCACCGGCTGCACCAAGGAGCTAGTCGGCTTGATGTCGAACGCCTTCACGCCTGGGCGTATCGTCACCAACTGAGCCAATCGGGAAGGCACGACATGGGTTTGAGGGATCAACGCCAGGTAACCGATGACGGATCCGATGAGCACTACTCCAACACCAGTCAATGAGAAGATTAGCTTCCTGCGAGGTGGCTTTGGAGTGTGAGTGTCAGCGGTGGGTTGTTCTACCGTCTCTTGCATAGATTGTTCTTCCTCTTTCGGTTGACGGACATTACTCGCTGTGATTATGTAACATGGGTTAAGGCGTTGATCATATAAAGCTCACCTTAAACCGATCTGAGTGACGACGTGAGCGCTGATGCCTGGTCTGCGCGACAGCGCAGTTTGGTAGCCCGCGAGTAGGGTGACAAGCTGCTATGTCACCGCGTGTTCACTGGAACTTCGTGCGCAAACCAGCAGATGTCATGGCTTGCATAACCTACGACTGGAGCGTCGTGGGCACAGACTTGGTGGAGTCGTCAATGAACTCAGTAATCTCAATACACAGATACGTTTGTCACCTACATCAAGGCGGTCCGTTGGGGAATGCTGAGATCAGCGACCGTAATTCTTCTGTTACTGCACTAGTCTGGGCGGGCTCCGTTGTCAGGATTTGCGAAAATACCGAGTCCATCTTCTGGGCAGCGCACTCACCTGGTTCACCTTGGCGTCGCTGAAGCTTGCCAGTCTTCACGGCTAGCTCCATTCCGCGAACCGACATTTGCTTGCTGACTTACTCACGTGCGTATGTGGTCTGGTTTCATAGTGAACGCCTATGGGACTTTCACTCCGGTGACTCGACTCCTTATTGACGAGGTTGACCGACGTTGAAGACCATCCGCAATGATCCGACCGGGCAGCCGGCTATCGCTTGTTTTGCTATGAAAGCTGACGGACGACCCAGGCGGTCTAGACGTCATGGTGCCGTGACTCGAGCTACAATGAGTGCGCACATCTATTTATAGCTCAGTGACTGGTAGCCTCGCTGAACCGGAACCATCGCCTGAACAGCAATTAATGTTCTCGATACCTCAATCCAAATGCTGACGGTCGTTCAGCAAATGTATCAATATCTATCCGAATCGCCTAGTCGATGCCCCTTGTGAGGATGACATCGTCAGACTGCCCTCTCGAGGTCGGCGATATCCTCAGGCGAGAGCACAAGATCTGCAACGTTCATATTCTCTTCTAGGTGAGCGAGGCTTGAGGTGCCGGGGATAAGGAGTATGTTCTCACTCTGGTTCAGAAGCCACGCCAGCCCTACCTGAGCTGGTGTCGCACCCATCCGCGCGGCGACGGTCTGTACTGTTGTGTTCGCGGTGACCTTGGGCATTCCTGGAAACGCCGATCCCAGAGGGAAGTATGGAACATAGGCGATGTTATGTTGTCTGCAAAGCTCCAGGGTGGCAATGTCGCTTTGGTCCACGAGGCTAAAAGCGTTCTGGACACAGACGACGCCGGCTTGCGTAATGGCCACCTCAACCTGAGCTACGTTCGCGGTCGAGATACCGATGTTGGCGATTTTCCCTTCGTTACGCAGTGAGACCATCTCTGATAACTGATCTTCAAGCGATACACGTTGATCGGGTGCGGAATCATGTTCGGCGTGCAAGCGTAGGTTTACCACTCCAAGTTGGTCGACATGAAGGGTGCGCAGGTTGTCTTCTACTGCGGATCGAAGTTGTTCCGGACGCTGGGCAGGCAACCAGGCACCCTTGTCATCACGAGTGGCTCCAACCTTTGATACCAGGAGCAAGTCGTCGGGATAGGGATGCAGCGCCTCTCGAATAAGTTCGTTGGCGACCTCTGGACCGTAGAACTGCGCGGTGTCGATGTGATTGGCACCTAACTCCACTGCGCGTCGAAGTACGGCGATCGCTTCTTCATGATTTCGAGGCGGTCCAAACACTCCCGGGCCAGGGAGTTGCATCGCGCCAAAGCCGATCCGATTCACATCAACAGGACCAAGGGGGAAGGTGTTCATTGCACCAATTCTAGTATGAGCCCACTCTTGTGCCTATTCCAGCTGATGTGCGTTGGCTGTGTTGCTAACAGCCGGTCACAATGCTGGCATAGTCAGATGCACTGATCTAGCGGACTAAACGGTGTAGTTGTGGTCGCCAACGGTGGGTTCGCCTGCGCAATCAGCCAACACATTTAGTCCGATACATGGTGTCATCGATTGCCTATATTGTCGTCGCAGAGTAATAGCTCCACTCTCTGTTAGGTTGAGACTGAGTGCGGTCTGTCCGGAGTATCTGCCACTACCTGTGATCTATGTAGCCAGCTTTGTTGGGGTGCTAACCCACTCATATACAATATCTTGGGATGTCTAATCACGCTAGGGTGGAGTATTGCAATCAGTAGATGCATGGTGCGGCCGAAATCACTGACGCCTGTTCAACTTGATGACAATGACGGGGCAGTTGACTAGGCGCTCGACCTGCGTGACCGTGGACCCCATTAATCCTGGCAGCAGGCGTCTTTTGTGGCGGAGGCCAACCATGACGGAATCGATATGATAATCAGTCGAGGTTGTGGCTATCGCTTTACCTATACTTCCTCGTTCCACGTCGCATAGTACACCCTGGGCAGGGATGTTAAGTGCCGAAAACCACTTCATTGCTGATGTTATGATCGAGGTTGCCTCGTCCTTAGTCTCCATGAAGTATTTGACTCCCTTTGCAAGATCCCACTCACGACAATGCAATATCGTTACCTCGAGTTCAAGTCGGTTCGCGAGGTCAGCTGCCGCCCAGAAGAGCGCAGCGGAGTCATCCTGCGTGGATCCAACAGGAACAAGTAGATGGAGAGCGGGTATAGGAGTGAGGGATGGTCTTGTTTCGTCTCCCAATTGCTGGCTAACGTGATGAAGGTAACCTTCGACTTCGTTTGATAGCGTCTCTTCGACCCAGTGCTTCATCGCCGTGATATCCTGTGTGCATCCCAGATGTAAATCGCATTACAGTAGTCAAGTCGAGTAGTTGCGCGCTGGTTGACTTGTGACATGCAATTAAGTAAAGTCGCTAGTTGCACCCCTGATTGTTTGTGCATATTTAGTGTCATGAGTATGACAGTATCTGCAGGTTGATTTGAACTGGCGTGGTATTTATGTAACGTTGACGGCGAGTTTTGAAGCTGTGACGTTCTGTTGACACTGCGTCGGTGAGAGTTGTCAATGGCCATGTTCCGCTGTGGGACCAAGTGAGTGGCGCTGAGTGTAACGGCTAGTCGTTGAACTAGAGTTGAGGTTGCTGGTTTGAAGAGTATTCGGGCGAGCGAATAGGGCGAGTGAGTAGGTGGAGCTGCATCCTGGGCGAACGTTGATCCTGGAGGTGAGTCCGCTTCGTCATCGAAGGTCGACAGCCGTGGTGCTGCTCGAGCCGCTTTAGCTGATGCTGATCGCGTCTGTGCCAGTAGCACCGATGCCCTTCTCCGGGCCAGGCAGGTGGGCTTGGTGGTTGACTTGAGTCATGGCTATCAAGCTTGTGAATGAATTAACCATTCCCTGTGGCTGCATTTGCCCCGATCTCGGGCTACTCGTCGATACTGCGGCTGCCCCTTGGGAGTTCATGGAAGACGGTGTAGCTTGGATCGGGTTGGGATGTGCGTGTCGGAGCTACGTAGGCGCCCGAGTACCATGTTGGCTTGCTAGGCAAAGGAGTGGTATACGATGCGTGAGTTACCAGATGTTAGCGAGTTTCGTGCAGTCACCATCTTATTGCCGGTCATTAACGAGACTGAGGCGCTCCGTTCGACGGTGGAGATCATCGAGGCTGAGGCTGGGATGGATGTGTGTGAGTACCTTGTGTTGACCTCTCCACGTACAAGTCAAGAGAGTCTGTCGGTTATCCAATCGTTGCAATCGGCTTTCGGCGAGCGTCTTCGAGTACATCTGCAATCGTTGCCATTTCTGGGAGGGGCGATTCGTGAAGGGTTCATGGAAGCACGAGGTTCTCACGTTGTGATGATGGCAAGCGATCTGGAGACTGATCCCCACGATGTTGCTGTGATGATCGAGCGTGCAAAGCGGTCTCCACGAGCCATCATTACTGCCTCGCGATGGCGGGAGGGAGGATCGTTCGCAGGCTATTCACCGTTAAAGCTAGGTCTCAACAAGGTCTTCCAACTCGGCTTTGCCCTGTTATACCAGAGTGCACTTACTGACATGACCTATGGATACCGCCTGTTCCCGACGGCCCTGGTGCAGGCGATTCGTTGGGAGGAGTTAAGACACCCTTTCCTGCTCGAGACTCTTCTCAAGCCACTGCGCCTTGGTGTTGCGATCGAAGAGATCCCGTCACGGTGGAGCGCTAGAACAGAGGGCGAGTCATCGAACACATTTCTTCAAAATTTTGTCTACTTCCGTATCGGCCTGAAAACACGGTTGCAGCCACGAGCTAGCCTGCTGGCGGCAGCACCCTAGCTGCTACACTGCACCAGGTCATGATGAAGACCATAGTTACGACCACGATCAATCCGCCGACCGAGGCGATTCGCCGTTACGACGAGATGGAGGACTGGAACCTCATAGTCATCGGCGACCGCAAAACACCTTCTGACTATCGCCTGGAGCGCGGGCGCTATCTCTCTCCAGCCGACCAGGAACGCTATGACAGTGCATTGTCTGACGCTATTGGATGGAACTGTATCCAACGACGTAATTTTGGCATCTTGCTGGCCTACGAGATGGGTGCCGACGTAATCGCACTGATCGACGATGATAATATTCCTCAAGCAAACTGGGGAAAGCAGATCTTGGTGGGTTCTGAGGCTGAGGTTCACTATTACGAGACATCTTTGGACGCCTTCGATCCGGTGGGGGCCACGAATCACCCGAGCTTGTGGCATCGTGGATATCCATTGGAACTTCTGTCACAACGCCGCTATGACCAGATGGTCTCGCGAAAGGTGATGGTTGACATCGACGCAGGATTTTGGAATGGTGATCCTGACATCGACGCGATCTGTCGGCTAGAGCATGCTCCGGAGTGTGACTTTGACAAAGCTTTGTTTCCTCTCGCCGGTTCTGCGACAGCGCCGTTCAACTCGCAAAATACCATGCTTTCGAGACGTGTGGTTCCATACTATTTTCTCTATCCGCATATAGGCAGAATGGATGATATCTGGGCTGCCTACTATGTCCAGGCTCATGGATTCCAAGCTGTGTTTAGCGAGCCTTCGGTGTATCAAGATCGTAACGAACATGATCTCATTCGCGATCTCAAGGCCGAAATTGTTGGCTATACGAACAACCTTTCCTTAATTCGTGACCTACAGACTGATCCTGAGTCGATCGTTGGCTACCTACCTGGACCTGCGGTGAGGGCCTGGGATCTCTATCGAAGGCACTTCACGAATGCGTAGGGTTCTCATAACAGGTGGGGCTGGTTTCGTTGGCCGGCATTTTGTTCGCCATTTTCTCCTAGCTGGTGACGAGGTTCATGTAGTTGACCCGATTGCGCCGGCTACTGGAGGTGTCGATCCCGCTTTAGGTTGGCCGCTGTTTGACCCACGAGAGTATTCGGGCTTTCACTTTTACAAGGAGGACTGTCGTCAGTTCTTTCACCGCAGCACTCATGAATCCTTCGACCTCGTTCTCCATCTAGCTGCTATGGTCGGTGGGCGTCTGATGATCGAACATAATCCTTTGGCTATCGCAGATGATCTTTCGATCGATGCTGAGTATTGGCAATGGGCGGCGGCGGCACGACCTACCAAGACGATCTGTTTTTCTTCAAGCGCCGCATATCCGGTGAGCCTCCAACGACAAGAGGGTTATGTGCTCCTATCGGAAGAGATGATTAATTTTGGAGATGACATCGGCATGCCCGATATGTCTTATGGGTGGGCGAAGCTGACCTGTGAGTACCTAGCACGTCTTGCGCACGAGAGGCACGGACTTGCCTCGGTCTGTTACCGTCCATTCTCGGGCTATGGCGCTGACCAGGATGACACCTATCCATTCCCCTCGATCTGCAAGCGCGCGCTGGCGGGATCGGCAAATGAGCCGTTGGTAGTTTGGGGTAGCGGACGACAGATGCGTGATTTTATTCATATTGATGATTGCGTACATGGGGTGGTCCAAACGATGGATGCCATCGATGATGGAGGCGCGATCAACCTGTCGACAGGTCGGTTGACGAGTTTTCTGGACTTTGCTCGAGTCGCGGTCGGAGCTTGCGGTTACGACACAGAGGTGCAAGGTCGCGACGATCGCCCTGTTGGAGTTTTTGCTCGAGGCGGCGACACTACTCTGCAGGAACAGCTCGGGTTTCGAGCAACTATCAGCCTCGAGGAGGGAATCGCTTCGGCGATCGCATACTACCGCGATCAGGTTGGCGATCGATAGAGCTTGCTCACGCTAGGGAATGAGTTCGGTCCGCCGACGTCGTGTTCTTCTGCTGCAGAGGGATGCCGCTCGTCGGTCAGGTTTTGGGTTCTTTGCTGAGTTTACCTATGCGTCTTGTGTCTATCGCAGATCTTGGGTAGGCTCGTTCCAGATTGGAGTTTGAATGAGTATGCCAGAGCCTGTCGATAAGTCGTGGGATGAGCCCGGTTGCTTCGAGGTGGCACCAAACGTATATCGCATTCCGCTGCCTCTTCCACATGATGGCTTGAGAGCGGTCAATGTCTACGCGATCGTAGATGGTGACAGATTGGTGATGATAGATTCCGGCCAACAGCTCTCGGTCGCGCGTTCAACATTTGAGGAGGCACTGAAGACACTCGGTGCTTCGCTCGGCGATATTAGCCAATTTTTAATTACGCATATACATCGTGATCATTACACCCAAGCGGTTGCGGTTAGGCGCGAGTTTGCTACAGCTATCGCCCTTGGAGTAGGGGAGCAGGAGTCGATCGGTCGCGCCGCTCATCCGCGGGAGAGTCCTCTCCGCGATCAATTGGATGAGCTTGAGCGCTGCGGAGCTGGTGAGATCGTTGCATCGATGGGTCCATCGCCTGCTGAAGAGGATATTGCCGGCTCGCTCTATGAGGAGCCTGACCGATGGCTCGTGGAGGAGACTATAGAGTTGACCACCCGGAGCCTTCGAGTCATCTCAACGCCGGGTCACACGCGAGGGCACATCGTCTTTTTTGATGAGTTGAACCGGATGTTGTTCGCAGGAGACCATGTTCTTCCTCACATCACCCCGTCGATTGGATTTGAGCCAACGGTGTATCCTGATCCGCTTGGAAGTTACCTTGGCTCCTTGCGACGGGTGCGTCTGCTCCCGGATTCACAACTACTCCCGGCACACGGAACGCCTACTGCAGGTTTTCATGGGCGAGTGGACGAACTGCTTGCTCATCACGACACGCGGCTCGGAGCTACTGAGACCGCTGTGATCGAAGGAGCGTCCACTCCGTTCGAGGTCGCTGAGGTACTGCGTTGGACGCGACGGCAACGACGCCTCGCTGAGTTGGATGTCTTTAACCAGATGTTAGCTGTAATGGAGACGAAATTTCATTTGGAGCTGCTGGCGGCGCAGGGCCGGGTTGAACAGTCGCTACGCGAGGGTCTGTATCACTTCGAGGCGCTACAGTAGGGTCCAGTGCCGGCTTAGACCCGGGTGGCGGTTTACTCAGATGGTGAAGGCCAGATTCTTGACGACTTGTTGCGCAAGTCGCTGGTCACCTTCGATATTGATCTCCTCGGCCACGGCAGTTGGTTCCACCCTCCCGCAGGCGAGTGCCATGAAGAGGTTTGAATCTAGTCGCAGGGCGCACGTTGGCTGCGCGAGCGACTCGACGAGTTGAGCGCGTTCGTTTACCGCGACGTTCCAGGTGCGCTGAACCCCACCGACGATGCAGAGTTGGACGCTTGTGCCTTGCGGGAGGCGTGCCTGTTTGCCGATGATGTAACCAAGCGCGCGTTCGACCTCATCCATGCTGGACTCCGCAATCACACCAGAGGTATGACCAGGTAGGTTTAGTGACCGGCGTAGATCCTGTTCGTGGACGTAACAATCGAAGACACGTATTTGCAAGAAGCGTCGAAACGGAGCCTGACCAATCGGCGTCCAGCCCAAGGCATCGAGTTCTGAGTCGGTGATACTAGTTAGAGCCTGCTTGCGCAGTGAGATCGTCTCGTTGAAATGTGCGATCAGTTCGCTTGGAGATAGCCTGCGAAGCGACTGAATCCATTGATCATTGAGTCTGGCTACTTCGTTCGCATACTGTCGATCAGCTGGTAGATCCAGCGCTGAGGGTGATTCACCCGACAGGAAACGCTCAGTACCGATGATGTGTGCGAGAATGTCAAAGTTGGTCCAATCAGGCAGCTGTGACGGCTGCAACCACTGGTCTTCGTGTATTTGGTGCACGAGTTCACTAAGAGCATCCCACTCTACGAAAAGGGTAGATACGACCTCATCCATGTAAACGTTAGCTCCTTGTCTGTGTTGGAGATTGATCGACCTCACCGTTCGCATGCTCTTGGTCGAAGGTTACCTCTCGTCCACGATTAATGCTTTTCCAATCGCGTCCGTGAAGATAGGGTTGCAAGGCTTGCGCGATCGAATCGAGCTGCTTGGGCCCCTTTGGTTGTTGGAGCTCAAAGAAGTTTGAATACCTTGAGGCCAGCAGAACCATATTCCAAAGTTCGAGTGCCATCTCACCTGATGGCGGGTCGATAAGAACTGGACCAAAAAGTGTATGGCCGTTCTCGAAGATCAGCGTTGGCACCCCAAAGCCGCCTGATGATATCACCCTGGCATGGTCTTGGCGGATCTCGTCGTCGAGCGTCGGGTCTTGCATCGATTGCTCAACGAGCCCAGGGTCGAGGTTCATTTCGGTGAGAAGTTCTCGAGCAACCGATGGATCGTGCGGCTTGAGGCCGGCCTCGTGGAGTGCGAACCCGGCTAGCGAGTACCAGCTATCGACGAGTTTTGGATCTTGGCGCCGGAGTAGTGCCGCGATCCGCAACATCGACCAGCCATAGGACCAGGAGCGCTCCCAAGGATGACGCTTGCCCCCTTCGAGATTCACCTCCTCAAGGCTGAAGAATTTCCAGTTGATAGTCAGAGGGAGCTGTTCTCGAACGTTTCGGATCCACTTCGATGTCATGTAAGCAAATGGACAAAGAATATCGAAGTGATAGTCCACCGTAACAGGTTCATTGAGGTCAAGCACATGATCTAGGTTAGTCAGCACGATTATTACAAAGGCGTTCGGGTCATGAATTTTGACCAAGCTATGTTCGGTAGTGGGATAAAATACCCGGGCTTGTGCTACTGTAACCTCGAGAGGAGGTTGCGTTGCAAGAGGTAGTGGACGTAACAATTGCTGGAGTTAAGCATCAGGTTCAGCCGAACGAGTTATTGATTGATGTACTCAATCGAGTCAATGCCAACATCCCTCAGGTGTGCTATCACCCTATGCTCGGTACGATTGGCACCTGTGATCTGTGTCTTGTCGAGGTTGACGGAGCAACCCGCCGGGCCTGCGAGTTCACCGTTGCCGGAGGTGAAGAGGTAACCCTGACAGCGGTAGCGTCAGAGCGCGAAGGATCCGCGCAGCGCTTGTTGGTTAATCATGACCTGTACTGCACGATCTGCGATAACAACAACTCCGACTGCGTGCTACACAATACGGTGCGCGATATGGGAATCAATGATCAGCCGGTGCCATATCGGCCCAAACCTTACGACATCGACGATAGCCATCCGTTCTATCGTTACGACCCCTCTCAGTGCATTCTTTGTGGGCGATGTGTCCAGGCATGCCAGGAGTTGCAGGTCAATGAGACGCTCTCGATTGATTGGTCATTGCCGATTCCAAGGGTGGTGTTTGACGGCGGTGTTCCTGCAGGAGAGTCAAGCTGTGTAAGTTGTGGGCACTGTGTTACGGTGTGTCCCTGCAACGCTCTGATGGAGAAGTCGATGATTGGCAAGGCTGGGCTCGCTACCAACATCAAGCCCAAGGTGCGTGAGCCAATGATCAGCCTGACCAAGGCGCTTGAGCCTGCTATTGGTCTCAAACCAATCTTCGCCCTCTCGGAGATGGAGGAGCGACTGCGGCGTCAATTGGTCAAAAAGACTAAGACCGTCTGTACTTACTGCGGAGTGGGTTGTTCCTTTGACATATGGACCAAGGGGCGTTCGATTCTCAAAGTGAATCCAGAGCATGGCCCGATGAACGGTATCTCTACTTGCGTAAAAGGGAAATTCGCCTGGGATTACGTCAACAGCACAGATCGCCTTGCACATCCTTTGATTCGCGAGGGTGAACACTTCAGGCAGGCTACCTGGGAGGAGGCATTTCGTTTCATTGCCGATTCATTGCAGGCGATCATAGATCGCGATGGTCCGGATGCAGTAGGCGTCATCGCATCATCGAAGTGCACCAATGAGGAGGCCTTTCTTGCCCAGAAGCTGGCTCGGGCTGTTATCGGGACTCATAACGTTGACAACTGTTCACGCTACTGTCAGTCACCGGCGACGATGGGTCTCTGGAGAACGGTGGGGTACGGGGGTGATTCAGGCTCGGTCAAGGATATAGAGGCGAGTGACCTTGTGCTTATTGTCGGGTCAAACACCGCTGAGAGTCACCCGGTTATTGCCACTCGGGTCAAGCGGGCACATAAGTCACGAGGCCAGAAGCTGATTGTCGCGGATTTGCGCAAGCATGAGATGGCCCAGAGAGCGGATATATGGTTCGCACCCCGTCCTGGAACTGACCTTGTATGGCTTTCGGCTGCGAGCAAGTATCTCTTCGATCATGACTATCAAGATGCTGCATTTTTGGCTCAGCACGTCGAGAACGTTGAGGAGTTTCGCGCCTCCCTGGAGACATTCACACTCCCGTATGCCGCTGAGATAACCGGTGTGCCCGAGGCCAAATTGGTAGAGGTGTTCGAGGCATTGGCACACGCGCGGTCGTTCAGTGTTCTTTGGGCGATGGGGGTGACGCAACATACCGCTGGCTCTGATACTTCTACTGCTATAGCGAATCTCTTGCTAGTTTCAGGTAACTTTGGAAAGCCTGGTTGTGGAGCCTATCCGTTGCGAGGGCACAACAATGTGCAGGGTGCTAGCGACTTTGGTGCAATGCCGACGTACTTCCCAGGGTACGAAAAGGTTGGAGATCCAGAGGTTGTCGCAAAATACGAGGCGGCTTGGGGCGTGACTATCCCTACGACTCAAGGACTTGATAACCATCAGATGGTGGATGCGATCCATGCCGGATCGTTGAAGGCACTTCTTTTGACTGGTGAGGAGATGGGTCTTGTTGATGCAAACTCAACCGTGGTTCAGGATGCATTTCGAAAGTTGGAGTTCTTTGTGGTACAAGATATTTTCTTCTCCAACACGGCCAGGTTCGCAGATGTAGTGTTGCCAGCGTCTCCTTCTTTAGAGAAGGAGGGCACCTTTACAAGCACTGAGAGGCGGATTCAGCGACTGTACCGCGTGTTCGATCCGCTAGCGGAGTCTCGCCCGGATTGGATGATCACCCAAGGTATAGCCAGAGCCATGGGAGCGTCGTGGAACTACAGCCACCCGAGTGAGATTATGGCGGAGGCGGCGGGCCTGGCTGAGATCTTTGCGGGTGTGAGTTATGAGCGGCTGGAAGGCTATCGTTCACTACAGTGGCCGGTAGCCGAGGATGGATCTGATTCGCCAGTCCTTTATCTGGATCGATTCCACTTCCCCTCCGGCAAGGCCAGGTTCCATCCAGTGAGCTTTCATTCACCTACCGATGAGCTCGATGAGGAGTACGATATTCATGTCAACAACGGACGGCTCCTGGAGCATTTCCATGAGGGCAATATGACATATCGGGTGGCTGGCATAGCACATATGACCCCTGAGCCGTTTGTAGAGGTGTCACCAGAGCTAGCCAAGGAGCGCGGAGTAGTGGACGGTTCGCTAGTTCGGCTAACCTCTCGCCGGGGTTCGGTCAAAGTCCGTGCTGTAATCACCGATAGGGTTCACGGTAAGCAGGTTTACCTTCCGATGAATGCACAGCAAAATGAGATGGCGGTCAACTTCTTAACATCATCTGAGGTTGATTCTGCCACCCACACGCCGGCCTATAAGGAGCTAGCGGCCAAACTCGAGGTACTGGATGCAACACCTCGACGAGCGTTGCCAAGGCACAATTTTCGCTACGGACAGAGGACACCTCAGCGTGGCGTGAACATTGTGGCTAAGCGTTCGCGAAGTGATTATCGAGACCCAGTCGAAGCGGAGATCTCGGCACGACCAACAGGTGTACCTACTCAAGTTGACGATGAGCGAAAGTGAGAATCTGATGGCAGAACCAATCGATTACATACAACCTGGCACTACAACTGGGCTAGATGATCCTCGAACTGAGCCAAAGAAGTTAGAGGAGTTGTTGGTCGCGGCTCGTTACGGTGGAGCGGATGCGTTGGCAGTCATACTCGAGAAGATCGACTCCAATGCTGGCAGAGCTGCGATAACCCGTCTCGCCAAGCTAACGATGCTCGGAGGTTCGTATACGCCACTTTTGGTGGAGAGACTAGCTAGCGGGATTCAGGCGACATCGGCGAGTGTCGCCTCCTCGAAGGTGCCGACCTGGCGCGAACTTGCACGACAGCTTAGGCTTCCGTCGACGCGGCGCGGTATTGCCGCCACACTCGCACTAATGCGAGCACTCGGCGGCGAAGAGTTCTAAGAGCTGTAACCACTCGGTAACGTTTCGACTCTAATCTTTTAAGAAAGGTTGGTCTTGGTTCCGTTGCCGCTGTTGCACTATATTGGTTGATGGTGTCAGTTGACTTGGCGATCCCAAGACTATCGACATAGCAAGAGCATGTCGCCTCAGCACATAGGCGGCTATGCCCGAGGACAACCCAGAAAGGGGGTGGTCTGTCGTGACCGATGGTATGGAGATGTTTCCGTTGATACAGCGGCTCGATGAGGAGGGCAAGCTCGTTGGTGAGCTGGGAGTCCTATCGGTGGCTGATATAAAAGAAACCTATGAGACCATGCGCTTTTTACGAAGGTTCGATGAGCGCGCTTGGAATCTCCAACGCCAAGGCGTGATCGGGACTTATGCGCCATTCAAGGGGCAAGAGGCTGCCCAGATGGGGGCCGTGGCTGCGCTGAACCAGCACGACTGGCTCGTTCCCACCTATCGAGACTGGGCGGCGAGCTATCTGCGTGGAGTCCCGTTGGAGCACGGCCTGTTCTTCTCTAAGGGTCATCCGAGTCTTGGCGACATCCCGGTTGGCGAGCAAGTCTTGCCGGCGCAGGTGGTAATAGCTGCGCAGACTCTCCATGGTGTTGGGGTTGCGTGGGCTACCAAGCTGCGTCACGAAGCGGCGGCAACAGTAGTCACCTTCGGTGACGGAGCGACGTCGCAGGGAGATTTTCATGAGGCTATGAACTTCGCTTCGGTTCTAGAGGTGCCGCTAATTTTCTTTTGTGAGAATAACCAATGGGCGATATCTGTACCACTCTCACGGCAGATGCATGCTGAGACGATCGCACAGCGCTCGGTCGCCTATGGGATTGAGGGATACCGAGTTGACGGCAACGACTATATCGCGGTCGCCAACCTAATGCACGAGTTAACTGGGCGCGTTCGCGCTGGTGAGGGGCCGTTCTTGGTTGAGGCAGTGACCTATAGACTGGGTGCGCACACGACCGCGGATGATCCTGGAAAGTACCGAGCCTCCGAAGAGGAGGATCTTTGGATCCGTCGCGACCCTTTGCTTCGGCTTGAGGCCTGGCTACGCGACCAGGGTGAGCTGAGTGATGACGATGTCGTTGCCATTGATGTGGAGTCGGAACGTAAGGTCGAGGAGATATTAGCCACGTTTCATGAGGCTCTTGATATCTCCCCTCTCGTTCTTTTTGACAATGTCTATGCAGAGGTCCCTGCGGGCCTAGCTTCCCAGCGTGCCCAGTTTGAGGCCCGAGTCAAAGAGATGGGGGCCTGAGATGGCGAAGTTGACGATTGCACAGGCACTTAATCAGGCTCTAGATTCTGCTTTGGCCGAGGATCCTGCCGTCATCATACTTGGCGAGGATGTCGGCAAGGATGGAGGCGTCTTTAGGATCACCGATGGACTTTTCGAGAAGTTCGGTGGTGAGCGAGTGATCGACACCCCGCTCGCCGAGTCGGGAATCGTCGGCACTTCGGTAGGGTTAGCGATGGCTGGGATGAAGCCGGTTGCCGAGATTCAATTTTTTGGCTTCATCTACGAGACGATGGACCAGATCGCCTCGCAGGCGGCGAGGGTTCGTTTCCGTTCCCTCGGCCGCTATGGCGCCCCTATGGTTATTCGAGCACCTTTTGGCGGAGGAGTGAAGGCTCCGGAGATCCACTCGGACTCGCTTGAGGCGCTTTTCACGCATACTCCGGGTATTAAAGTTGTCACTCCCTCGAACCCCTACGATGCCAAAGGGCTCCTGCTGAGCGCTATCGACGACCCAGATCCGGTCTTGTTCCTTGAGCCAATGCGGCTGTATCGTGCTTTTCGAGATGAGGTACCCGAGGAGGCTTATCGCATTCCACTTGGGAAGGCGAATGTCGTTCGCGAGGGTACCGATGTGACCTTGATCGGTTGGGGACCATCGATGGCCCTCATCCTCGCTGCCGCTGACGAGCTGGTGGCCCAGTATGACGTCTCTCCAGAGGTGATTGATCTAAGGACCCTGACCCCACTCGACGAGGCGACACTGGTTGCCTCAGTGCAAAAGACACAGCGAGCTGTAGTAGTCCATGAGGCCGTTAGAACCTCAGGCTTTGGGGGAGAGCTTGCGGCTGTGATCCAGGAGAAGGCCTTCCTCTACTTGGAGGCACCTGTGCTGCGAGTCACCGGGTACGACACACCGTATCCGATGACTATGTTTGAGGATCTTTGGTTGCCAGATACCTCGCAAGTGATTACAGCTGCTTTGGCATCAGTGCGATTTTAAGGAGTAATTGACTGTGGAGTGGAAGTTTCCCGATGTAGGCGAGGGTCTACACGAGGCTCAGATCGTCAAGTGGTACAGTCAAGAGGGCGATGAAGTCAAGCGCGATGAGCCCTTGCTGGATGTTGAGACCGATAAGGCCGTCGTGACAATCGGGGCCCCAGTCTCGGGTTCGATTGACAAGGTTCTGTTCCATGAGGGAGATACCGTCAAGGTTGGCGAGGTCGTTGTCGCCTTCTCGACCGATCAGGCTGGGCCAAGACCAGAGCGTGAGGTGACTCCTACTGCAGCTGCACCCACCCAGAAGGCGGCCACTGTTGCACCCAATAGGCCGATCGCAGTTGCTGAGAGTTCGCGAGAGCGTGCGCTCGCGACCCCAGCTGTGCGTCGGTTGGCACGTGAGCTCGGGCTCGATATCAATTTCGTTGAAGGAACTGGTCCCGATGGTCGCGTGCTCGCTGAGGATCTCAGGAGAGTGGCTAGCGGTGGAGGTCAGAGGGTCTCGGCACCCACCCAGGATGAGTTTTCAGAACCCGGAGAGGGGTCATCGGTTAATCAGCAGGTCATAGCTAGCACGTCGGTTGAGTCTGCAAGGGAACAGCGGCGCCCATTGGTCGGAATCCGGAAGCGGATTGCCGAGAATATGGCTCGCTCATGGTCACATGCCGTGCAGGTTTCGGTCTTTGAGGAGGCGAACGTTGCTGCTTTGGTGGCTCTGCGCAGCGATATGAATGAGCGTCTTGAGCCCGAGCGAATTAGCTATCTTCCTCTGATAGCCAAGGCAGTAGCCGGAGTTTTGGAGCAGTTCCCCGATCTCAACGGCCGACTCGATGAGGAGGCTGGTGAGATCGTTACCTACACTGACGTGCATCTCGGATTTGCGGTTGACGACCCTCAGGGGTTGATGGTGCCGGTACTTCGATCTGTGGCCGAAAAGTCTTTGATACAGGTATCACGGGAGCTCGGGCATCTGATTGAAGGTGCGAGGGCGCACACGCTGACGTCTGGAGAGTTGACGGGTTCAACGTTTACAATCACTAACTACGGAACCATTGGTGGAGTCTATGCCACCCCGATCATCAACTACCCAGAGGTCGGCATCCTTGGTGTTGGGCCTATTCGCAAGCGTCCAGTCGTCCTCGATGATGGGACCGTAGGGGTTGGCGACCAGATGACGCTTTCGCTCACCTTCGATCATCGGATTATCGATGGTGGATACGCCTCCAGATTTTTGATGCGCATCATATCTCTACTGAGCGATCCGGTGCGGTTGATGATGGAGATGAAGTAGGTGGTAGTCGGCGAGTTTACCGAACAGGCGGATCTCCTCGTTATTGGCGGCGGTCCGGGTGGCTACAGCGCGGCTATTCGAGCCTCGCAGCTGGGTCGGTCGGTTACCTTAGTTGAACGAGAGAATATCGGTGGGGTCTGTCTCAATGTTGGTTGCATACCTTCCAAGGCACTTATAGAGTTGTCGAGTCGCTTTCACGAGCTTGATAGTCTCTCGAAGAAGGGGGTAGTTACTGAGGACGCCCACATCGACCCGATTGTTCTTTCGCAGACGGTAACAGGCAGTGTAGAACGTCTCACCTCCGGTGTGAGACAGTTACTCAAGGCCGCGGAGGTTGAGATTGTCGAGGGTGAGGCCAGTTTCGTGGGCCCCAACGAGGTTCGCATTCGCGCGAGTCACGAGACGAGCAGGATAAAGTTCAAGGACTGTATCTTGGCGACTGGATCTTCACCCCGTGAGCTCGATGGTTTCACCGTCGATCACCAGCGGGTCTTGGACTCGACCGACCTTCTTTTCACTCCAGTCATCCGTCGGGATCTGATCATCATTGGCGGTGGTTATATCGGCGTCGAGCTTGGTAGCGCACACGCACGACTTGGCACCAAGGTGACGATTCTTGAGATGGCTCCAGAGATTGTGATGGGTGTCGAACCAGAGATCCAGCGAACACTTCG
>DAHZQE010000347.1:0-3973 GCA_027409005.1 Ferrimicrobium sp.
GACCTCGAAGTCTGGGCAACCAGGTAGGCCTTTCTGTCGCCTTGGCGAGGATTGGTGAGGGCGAACCTGCGCAAGATCTCGATGATCTCGGCATCGACATTTAAGCGGGGTTTTGATACCTGGATCTGGGTTGGACGACCCCTTTGGTGCGGCTTCACGGATTATGGCCGCACAGGCTGTGACCTCATAGGCAGCTAATACTTGACCGTCTAGAACGGCCCATGTTCGTGATGCACCTGATGCTTGATTCGCTCGAGCGCGAGTCTTGATCCAGTCATCGAGCGGCTCAGATCCATACCGGAAGTGGTCGACCTTATGCGCCCCCACTAGGAGTATGGGGCTCAACAGTTCCAAGTGTAACTACCGCTCAAGCACTGACGAAGATATGAGCAACTTCACCATCGCGGCATTAGACGTCACTGGTTCAGAGAGCGCGGTTTCAACGTACAGCCATTCATTGTCAGCTGCGATGAATGATCGGAGATTCGTTAGATCAGATTGGGCTCCACCAGCTGCATTACCAAGGACAGACTCGTTGGTCGACTCGCCGCGAAGCTCAGCAGCGCGGCGCAAAACGGTGTCCTGCTCGGGGGTTAGCCGTATACTCAATGGCTCAGTTTTTGTTGCCATGCGCCAGTTGCACACGGATTGGCGTACAAAAACATCCCAGACAGAGTTCGTCATTTAAGGCTCAGCCGCTTACGACTTGTCGTCTCCTGATTGAGAGTCCCCGGATGCGCAAGAACCCACCGGTGATTTACCAGACGCTGTCGGATTCCTTAGACAGCCTCAAGTGGAACATTATTCCCATCGGTCCATTCGGTTTGTTGCCTGTACGACGAGCGAGTCTGATTGGGCCCGTGGCTTCGGTCGTGGAAAATATTGATGCCGTACAGATGTTGATCGACGCTCTCATTGATTGCTTTAGGCGTGTTGGACGCGATTGAAGCTGATGATGACCTAGTGGCTGCGGTGTCTTGGTAAGCCGCATCAGCGAGCACGTCGAGTGCGATCGATTGACGTATGCGATCAACCACCCCACACACAGGTGTCTTCATCGACCCAGCTGGGATACTCCTCATGGTCAAGAAAACGAACAGCGTAGAGCTCCGCTAGTCTCTCGTAGAGACCACCCTGGTCTTGGGTCATCTGGTACAAGAGGGCGACCTGGGCGGAGTCTGCGATCTGTCGTAGATGGTGTTTGGAGTACCACTGAGCTTCGCGAGAAGCTAGGTGTTCGAGCTCGTCGAATGAGTGCTCCATCACATGCTGGGCTCGACGAGCAGCAGGGGTGTCGACACCCTCCAGCAGAGGCACCATCTCTGCGAGAAAGTCGTGGTGAGCTCGCTGTTTTGTAATGGTCTCCAAGAAGTCCAACGCCTGAATGTTGCTAGGACCCTCCCAGATGGGAGTGATCAAGGCTTCACGGTGCCAGCGCGCAATCCCGTACTCCTCCAAGAAGCCCAAACCGCCGAATAGCTCCATCCCCATCGCAGTCATCGCAGCAGCATGTTCCGCCGTCCGATTCTTGGCGAGGTGAGTAATAAGACGCGCCAGATGATACCGGGCGCTATAAGGCGGTCGATCCAGCCACGCCTCGTCAAACTTTTTGACGCCATAGAATGCCAGCGCCAACCCGGCTGCAGAACGCACTGCCATGTCTGTCAGGTCGCGTCGAATGAGCGGGTGATCTTGTAGTATCTGTCCAAAACTGTGGCGACGCACTACCCGCTCCAATACCTCTAAATGTACCTTCTTGCCGGTCGCCATGGCCACCACCGCATTGGCGAGCCGCGAGACG
The DNA here is from genome assembly GCA_027409005.1 of Ferrimicrobium sp. Classification (GTDB taxonomy): domain Bacteria; phylum Actinomycetota; class Acidimicrobiia; order Acidimicrobiales; family Acidimicrobiaceae; genus Ferrimicrobium. The sequence continues at coordinate 1,802 of DAHZQE010000347.1, forward strand.
GTGAGATTCTCCAGGGTGTAATAGATGCCTTCCTCGGCATCGCCGAGGAGATACGCCTCGCTATGGTTGAGTTCAACCTCACCAGAGGGAACTGCACGAGTTGCACTCTTATCCTTAAGTCGGCGAACATGAAAGTTGAGGTTGCCTTCGCGGTTGAGTCGGGGCAACAGAAATAGAGCTAGACCCTTCGGACCCGCTGGCTTTCCGGCTGGCCGCGCAGTGGTGATGGCAAAGTCAGCCAGACCTGCCCCGCTAGCGAAGTACTTATCGCCGGTCAGACGCCAGATCTCGCCATCGCGATCAGCAGTGGTCTCGTTGGCGCCAAGATCGCTACCGCCCTGTGACTCCGTCATCCAGGTGGCGCCAAAGGCCTCACCACTCAAAAGGTCTTCCTTGATAGCGTCGACGCCCTCGACGCCTCGTTTGGCATACTTGTGCAGTGCATATACCGTCTGCCCGGTGATGGTCAAAACGCACCCGAGCCCCGGATCTCCCAACAGGTAGAGCAAAGCATAATGATACGGCCAACCTTGGCCTTCGTAGGGAGCCCTGTTGATCCACGCAGTCTCTTTGAGTATTCGAAGCTCAGTTGGACTTAATCGGACGCGGTCTACGCGGTTACCGTCAATATCATGGGCAACCAACACTGGACGCGCATCATGGTCGATGTGGTAGACGGCTTCGTAGACCTCACCTCCCGCAAACGCGCCGAACTCCTGGAGCTGACTCCACTGTTTGGGCTTGTGCTCCGGCCAAAAATGTCTTAGAACCGCTAAGAGCTCGGCATCTTCATCAAAATGGTTATGTCCATAGGCATACGAGATGTTTCTCATCGTTACTCCTCTCTTGAAGTGATCATCGCCAATCGGTGCTTCATCCGCGTACTCAGTTCTTGAAGTTCAGCAAGAATCTCCTGTAGCTCCTCAATCTGGGCTTCAATTTGCTGAGACTTTGCCTCACCGCGCTCGATCACCTCATGCAGTTGAGTTGCCTCGGTGGGGTCGGCGTCATAGAGATCCAGCATCTCTTGAATCTCGGGGAGACCAAACCCCAAGCGTCGACCGCGAAGGATGAGCCGTATGCGCACGCGGTCGCGCGCAGAGTACAGACGCTGATTGCCTACGCGCCGAGGCGTCAAGAGACCTACCTCTTCGTAGTGGCGCAAGGTTCGTGCGGTAATATCGAACTCAGAGGTTAACTCAGTGATCTCCCAGAACTCATTTGCAGAAGCCTCTTCCTCCACTGCCTTGTCTCCTTGCATAGAACACGTTACAAGTAACTATAGCCATGACTTCCGTTGACGTAAACGGAAATCCACGAAGATGGTTATCTTTTGTGAGGACCTCTTTATTGCGATGCCCTAGATGTTTAGCGGTGTAACAACAACTATCTCACGTGGCGGAGGTCGGCCTCCTGCAAGGATAGGACATACTCTGACCAGATCTCGGTTACGCAGGATAAAGAACGAGATCACATCGACTACAGTTTTGACTCGGGGGAGCTGGCACTGCCTCGCGCCACTCTGAGAATCAAACAAAACTTCGGGCGATGTCAATCGTCCGAATCCACTGTTTTGCGAGCTGGAATATACGCCGTGGCATGCCAATCGCCGGCCGCAGTTGCTGATAGGCCCGAGCTGTTACTAGCCTATTGGTTCAAGCCTCCCACCGTCCCTAGTTGGAGTTTCGCTGTGATATGGGAGTTCGCAATGTTTGCCAATGTTCCCCCGTTGTTCATCCGCACTCTTGGAGGAAGAGGGAATAACAATGGGCCTGCGGTTAGCAGATGGAACTCAGGGGGCGAAGGCACATGGGGTCGAGAAGCGTACTGGGTTTAGTAGTAGTTGATCGTTACCTCCCCTCATCTCAACTACATCACGGCTGCACCACCAGGTTGGTCGGAGCCAAGCTCGCCAAGAGACTGACCTGCGATACCTGCCACGCCGAGGTGGACAGAGATGACAATGCTTCGTTAAATATCCGCGACTGGTCGGTTATCAGTCCTGGTCTAGTTGAGGCCAGCGCCCTGTTCATTCCCGGGCCATTTGGTACAGGCGGCAGTTCAGATGATGGGTTGACTCATCACCCAGAGAGAGCGTGTCAGACCAGCAGTAACGCTGGCCGTGCTTGGCGAGGCGAGAACAACTCTCGGACTAGTGAGAACGAAGTCCGA
>DAHZQE010000506.1:0-4053 GCA_027409005.1 Ferrimicrobium sp.
TATAGGTCGGCGGATGTTAGCCGACCGCTGGGAATATCGTTTGGACACTGTGTTGTACAAGTAGGCCGACACCGCCGTTCGCCCAGTATTCGCAGATGTTGATTGCCAGACTTATGGAAGCATCGAGGCCGCACACCACAACACGAAGTAACGAGTACCACGACAAAATGACGACACCAAGTTCTACGACCCGAATTTGATCGAAAGATATAAGCGGACCTGACTAGACATCAGTTCCGGAGGCAACGATGAGAGCTATGTGCATCTTTAGCGTGATACGTTAATGAGCATTTATCCAGGTTCGCCTCTACATTCCCAATGCTGCAGCCGTCACAATTATGCTTGTATGCCTCCGCATAATATGTTATGCTGTCACATGCTGTGCAGATCGATCCGTTGCAAATTGTCAGGCACAGCCCGCTTGGAGGGTCAACAAGCCCGCGGGCCCACTTACACTTCGACCACAAGTACCTCTTCCCTCTCCCCATCGAACACGAGCGTACATTATACTGCGAGTGCTGGCGACATAAGCTGCGAAACAACGATAACGTGGCTTCCTGAAGAAGCTCTCTCCAGCCATGGCTCACATTACTCCATGCTTCTCGTTTACGTTCTTGCAGGAATTCCTCATAGCGACGCTACTAGATATAGCGGGAGAGGGCGAGGAGGACGTAGTAGCTGTCGGTGATGAGGAAGATGATCACGAGCTCTGGCGGGGTTTCGAGAAGCAAGCTGATATCCTCCAAGGGGCACTGAACGAGCAGAAGCGGAGCCCAGACTTCGAGGCTCCTGGTATCTACGAGCCATCTCCGCGAAGAGACGCTTCGGAAACGCCTGCTGGGACCAAGTCAGCAGTTCAAAGACAGACGCTCGACGGGGAGATCCCAAATTTTGAGCATTTGTATGCCCGAGTCCAGCCGCTGCCTAGTCCGCAGTTTCCATACGTAGAGCAGCGGATGATCGATACAGCAGCTTTCATGTGGCACTAGGGTAGGACCTGACCTGCGCAATGCAAGATTATTAGCCGTTTAAAGAGCCGTTGGAGGCAATGAAGGCTGTCGTCGCCACCGAGACGCCTGCTAACGATTCTCTGACGACCACAGAGCGGCGTCCGTTGAAAATCTACAATGAATCGAGAATGCCGGGCTAAGCAATGCAATGCAGCCAACACTCCTACGAAAGCCGCGGTAGATTGTCCGAACAGAGTTCATGCATCTCCGCCCTTCAAGACTTTCCTATACCGCCCATGCACAGCCCCAGGTAACACCCTCAGCACCTCCCGCGCCCTCTCCATTTCAAACGGCAGATCCTCATGCTTGATCGCCTCTAACACATACGTCGCCACTGTCTGCGGAGCCAGAGGCGGACTGCGTGCTAGTGCAGCGACTTGTCGGATATCGTGTCCCTGTTCGTGCCAGACATGGTAGGCACGCAGACTGGGCGTTCTGGCTTTGAGGTTGTAGCCGATGGGTAAGGAGGACTTCCAAGAGGCGGCCCAGGCGTCTGCGCGGGCCATTTCGGGGGAGACGAAAGGGGATGGTGTTGCTGCAGCGGGGGACGGTGCTGTTCTGCTGTTGTCGCCGGCTTCGATGGCAGCCGCATGCTCAGGCTGCGCGGGAATGTCGTTCTCGTCGAGCCCGCTGACGATGGCATCTCGCTCAGGGAGCGTGGGATAGGTTACGCCGACGCCGGATAGCGGCACGCCTGCAACCTTCCACCCGTTTACTCCGTACGTGTCCTGCGTTTCCAGCGCATCGAAGTACTCCTCCTCCGGCTCATCATCAAGTTCCTCGGGCGCCTTACCATCCACCGTGGTTACAGGAGGCTTGCGCGGCCTCGAGCGCACAACGGTGCCATCGCCAAGAACAATGGGCTTGTTGAGCTCGCGAAAAGCAGGCCTGGGCGGGGTAGGCACCATGGCCAGCCTTTTAGCTTCGAGGGCATGAAACAGCCTGAATCCAGCATACGCATCCGAAGCAGAATAATCCGCCTGCTCCTTGGACAGCGGCCGTGACCACTGACTGACACGTACATCATCCTTCTTCAGCGGCAACAGAAGCACGCTCTGCACCTGCGCCGCCAGCCCCGCACCCTTCAATGACTTGTTGACCTGCGCGGCCGGCGAGGTGACCACCTTGTACAAATGCGCGAGCTCGAACTGTCCCACCATCCGCACGCCGAGGTGACGCTCGATCCTCGTAGCGTCACCGCTGATGTTAACGCCAGCCTTGACCACATTCTCAGACCCCAGAATCGACTGTAGCGTCGGCGGCATGAGATCTTCAGGAGCGTCGCCACGGAACTGCGCCGTATGTATCAGACAAATTCGATCCTCGCACGCCAGCTGGATAAGCGAGACATTGGCCTTGATCGACGACTTCTTGCTCGCGCCGGGTTCCCATTCGATGTCGAAGCCCAAGACTGGCTGCCCGACGAAGTGCTGTAGCTCGCGCTCGGCAGCTTCCATATTTCGGCAGTAGCGTACAGAGGGTCGTTGACCCGCTGGATCCTTGTACATTGCGTAGCTCCAGTACGCCGCACCTGTGCTCGGTGAGGCGGTGACGGCCGCACGGTAGTCCTCTGCTGAGATATTGAAGCGTAGTGGGGTGACTCGCCTGTCGGCGTGACCAGACTCTGGCTCGGCTCCAGTGACTTCAGCTTTTGGCAGTGGGCGGACAGGGCTCAGCGGTTCGGTTTGCCCGTCATCGTTACTGGGTTTGGCCGTCTCTTCACGCTTCTGAGAAGAACTGGCCAACCCGAAGCGCTCATAATCACCCGCCTTGAACAGATAACCCATTCCATTCGCACTGCGCGTCTCGGGCCAATACTCCACTGGCGCCTTCGCCTGTGCCGATGCCTGTACAAATTTGAAGGATTTAAAGCCCTGTGCGATCTCGACACTTGACCTCACATCGCTCGATTGCCGAGGCTCTCTCTTCCTGCTCGCAGCTTGTCGGATGGACAAAGCTCTACTTGCGACAGACATGTGAGTACAGAAATCTCTTCTACATTTTTCCAGCTTCTCATCATCGGGATTTGACTTGCTCAATGTGTCCCAGCTGCGCTGGGATTGCAGCGCGCTATGCCGCGCAAGCCGGACGCGCGCGTTTAGCATGCGGATTTCTCCATCTGTCTTCGCTTTCGCGGATAGGGGGCGAGCCAATGTCCTCCTCAAGCCTCTGAGCTCCATCTCGCATTGCTTTTGCTCACCGGGAGGCAGAGCCCAGTCCTTAGGAAGCGGCCGTGTGATGTCAAAGACGGTCTTCTTTGCGCTGGATGTGGCTTGGCGAGCTTCTGATACTGAGCCACTTTCGGAGGGTGCGGGCTGCGGACCAGCCGGCGGAGCAGTCTTCAACTCAGAACGACGCACGTTCGGCTTCGGCACCTTGGCAATCATCTTCGCCCGACTTACCGCCACTGACGGCGTAACGGGCTTCTTGAACGCAGTCCGGCGCAATGTAGCTCGGCCCTCCGCATTCTTCAGATTGCTCCCTAGCCTAGCCAACGCATCGCTAAACCTCGTGTCAGCCCTCCGAATCCTCATCTGAATCTGCTCATCGAGCTCCACCACGCGACTTGCCGACACCTCTCCCCTCTTCTCAAGCAGCATTTTTTTCTTCCGGATTAGCTGTCGAAGCTTCTCCAGGTCGCTTCGGATCTCGCTTTCCTTAGCTGCGAAATTCGCGCTTTGTGCCCGCTTCTCCTGCCAGGATGGAACGTCGCCGTCACTATCCATCTCCCGGTCACCAGCGGCCGAGCGATAGCTGCCCTTTGAATTGTTGAGGTTCTCTTCATGGTCGATCGTGCCCAAGTACGCCTCCTTCTCCGCAAGGCTATCTGCGAGAAGCGCCTTGAGCATGTCCCTCGATCTGAGAGCTATGTGCAAGTCCAGATTCCTGCGCGCGAATCTGCTTATGGCCTCGTAATGAGCGAAGTCTTGTCTGAGAGCGTCTTTTGCCTCAGCGTCCACTTCTTTCCTAAGCTGCTCTTTCAGCTGGTCCAATTTTCCGTCGCTCTCTTCGACGATGTTCCGAAAATGCCACTCGTTCCCTA
>DAHZQE010000354.1:0-8701 GCA_027409005.1 Ferrimicrobium sp.
AGTCTGGGAGCTCAGCGGACGCTGGGTCACTGGACTCAGAGGGCGGTGTCATGGGCGAGATGGATGCAGAAGACTTGCAGAAGAGTCTCGTGTCCACATGGCGGGAGACTGTGGGAGGCTACTTCAAGCGCTTCAAGCCAGAGTACTTCCCGGCCGTGTCGAACTACGGCGCAGCCGAACTGCCTTCTACGCTTAACAACAGCTCCATCGAGACAGTCTTGAGCTACGCCTTCCTGAAGGCTGACCTGGACTTCATAGCGGCACAGGCTAGCAAGCATACTGAATCAGCGTCCTACGCCTCTTCGATGGATGACCCCGTATTGGCAGACAGACCACTTAACGATAACGACCTGCTCTTTCATCCGGACAAGCCAGCGTCACAGAATCTCCGCGCACGGCCTCGAGGGTCATCTCCAGATCTAAAGGCGCCCATCGGTGGCAAGAAACGCTTCCAAGGGGGATCTACTGCTTCCGTCGCTCTGATCTCGACGCCAACTCCTGTGCCTTTCTGGAACCCTGCTACTCCTTCGACGTTGATTGTCGCCCACGTTGGCGACACTCGGATACTGCTATGCCGCACCAGTGACGGCAAGGCCGTCCCCTTGACGCTCAACCATCATCCCAGCACGCCAGTCGAAGCGAACCGTCTCCGCCGCTTCGCCGCCACTTTCATTACTGATAGTTTCGGCGAAGAAAGAATGGGCGGCCTTGCCAACACCCGGGCATTTGGCGATGTTGGCAGCAAGCGCATGGGAGTATCGGCTGAACCGCAGATCACTAAGACTGACCTCAAGCCCGCGGAGTATAGCTTCGCTGTGCTCATGTCGGATGGTATCAGCGGTCATCTGGACGACCAGGAGATTGTTGATGTGGTGAAGGAGGCGAAAACCCCGGCGCAGGCCGCTCAAGATCTGGTGGGATATGCGACAGAGGTGTCCGAGGATGGCGATAATGCGACGGCGCTGGTTGTGCGGCTCGGCGGCTGGGAAAGGCGCAACGAGGGGGGAGGTGGCGCGCTGGGAACCAAGGAGCAAAGGGATTTTAGGCGCCAGGATGCCAATGATCCTAGGTCTAGACGTCAGTAGAACTCAATCAAGCTATCTCGAAAGCATGCGTCAAGCCGAACCTCCAGGAGACGTGGCCACCAGCGATGGCTAGAATAGCCCGCGCTGAACTTGAATTGCTGTCCTCGATCGTCTTCGAGAACATGAAGCGGACAAGATCGACATGTCGATTGCCACTCTGGCAGGGTATGAATTCGCTGCGAGCCTGACGATGCTCAAAACGTTCCGAAGACATACAGATGGACATCCTCAAAGAGTACAGCAGACGGGCTGGGAGGTCACATCCTGCAGTACGGGTTGAACATATGCCAGATGTGGTATATCTGCTCATCACGCGCCCTTGACGACGCCTCGCTTGAAGCATCCGTGGCGCGCAAGGGTGATGCAGAGGCCGAGGAGCAAACATGGAATGCAGAGCGAAGAAGTCGCACTGGAGCGATTGTCCTCTAAGATGGCGGTCTGGGACATGGAAAAAAGGTAACCCCCGTCGCGACGCCGCAGAAGGGAACCCTTTGCGATGACCGAGGACAAGTCAAGTTGGGAATCATCTTCATATCAGGACATTACTGCTCCTCTCGACATTAAAGCGAGTCCTCAGCATCCCAAAAGAACCAGGACACGACTACCGCTGCGCCCCCGGAGCCGCCTGTCCAGCTCCGTCCAGATACGAACCCATGTCCGGATAAGCATTAAACCAGGGCATATGCATGTCCAGGCCCAGCATACTCATATCCACATCCTGGCTCTCGATCATCATATCACCGAAGTCCTGCATGTTCGCTTGGTCGAAATACGGGTTAGTCTGCAAAGCACCGGCATTTGCCGTGGGCGTGAAAGTCTGCGTAGCGGCGGGAGTTGTGTAGCCCGACCCGAGGCCCAGGAGGAGGTCGGCATCGGCGTGCGGAGTTGTGGTGCTAAGAGTGCCGGTGCTGTTGATTGTGGGAAGGTGGGGTCGGGTGAAGGGGTCGGGGTTAGACGCCGTGGTGGTGTTTGGCAGTAAGGGTGGCGCAACGAGGCGGTTGTGGTTGTTGAGCTTGTTGGTGTGGCCGGTGAAGTCGGGCATGGCAAGAGGATTCGTGCTTTGATGTTGCGGGTTCAAACCACCGCTGCTCGAATAGTGCCATGCTAGATTTGTGCTCGGCGAGTTCATCGTGCCCGTCAAAGTCCACCCAATGGCCTTATTCGGATCGACGCCAGGGCTCCCGGGCACCGGTGGTAGAGTTGGTGGCTTGAGGAATGGACTCGCGGTGCCGATGTACGGTCCCCACGACAACTTGCGCCGCCAACCTGGTGAAGTGAATGCAGGCTCTGGCCGGGGTTGCTCCATCGCACTCTGGCCTTCCTCAACAGTGTATAGAAGTGGATCACGAACACCCTCGAACTTTTGGTCCAAGACCGTGAGAATGTATTTAGTGCCGGCCCAGTATGTCTCCAGCGATTGAAGCGCCTTGTAACAAAGCTGATAATGCTGGCTGGCGGCCGTTGCGAGGAGAGTATGCTTCGCTATGGCCTTCTGATCCCCAGCGATAGAGTTGCGTTTGCCATTAGCTGCAGGCACGTTCGCAGGCTGCTTGTTGACAAGTGGTGTGGCGGAGGCCGAAGAGCTATGATCCGACTGCCCGTCTTTCCGCGAAGGACTGCTGGCGCGGGACTGGGCGTTCGATGTTGCTGTCTGCTCTGCCGTCTCTTTCAAGAAAGCGCAAGCTGCAACATAGATAGGCTGTGTCGTGAACGGATTGCCAAGACTAGCCTTTGCATCCATGAGCTGTGAGTACGAAAGGATGTCGGCGATGGTCTTGGCAGAGGACATTGACAACTGCTGGCTATTTGGAAACAGCTGCAGCATCGGGCCTTCGAACGTTTTCAGTAATGTAGGCTGATGCAGCAGCACGATCAACGTGTGAAACCAGAAGTGCAGTAAAACAAAGTTGGTCCCTTCTCCGGCCTTCATATAGTGCTGGAAGTTGACAGCATCAAAGTGCAAGCGCGGCGACAGTCCCTGGTAAAATTGAGTCACTTGGCTTTCCATTGCGGCCAGCCGTTGTCCGGTATCTGGAGTAATGTCCGCAGGTTCCTGGAAGCTGTTCAAAAGGTCTGCTACCCTGCCGTAGAGATGCACAATTCGTATCAGCGCCGGGAACACAGCCGGCCAATCTGTATTGAGATGCTTCTCCGCAAGGTCTGGGAAAGAGATCTCAATCTCTTTGTCACGTAAGGTACTTCGACGGCCAGTTCCCGACGAGACGACACGATCTAAAAAGAAGACAGCCCAGAAAGTGTCGACTCGTTCCTGCTCTACCGCTTGTTGCTCATCAATCTCTTTACGAGTCCGAGCTGGCAAGTTACTCGATGGAGGTTGATCGGGTCCAGCGACGACCTTTGCGGAGGCTTTCGGCTGCGCAGCGTCGCTATTGTGGCGATTGCCGTTGACAGACTGTCGTTTGAACATTTTCGGTGTTGGTCCTGCGATGCCTCGGTACCTCAAGCCTTGCAGCTTATGCATGCCAAGATCTTGGGCCATGCGGATCGCGATGCCCAGATACATCCACAGTCCACTGTCTCTACTTTCGCCGAACTCGTTGTAGGCCAAGAGCAACGCGGCCTGTACAGCTGCCACGCTAGGGCAAGCGAAAGTGTCGACCAACGCGGTCTTGGCTCGCTGCGCGAATGCGTGGCCGTATTCTGCAGGCGTCGCCTTGGCTTCTTCATGCGGCTGTTGCCGCAATAACGAGTGCGTTGAGAAGCGTGCAGCCAAGGCGCAGACGGCATCTACCAGCACAGGATCCACCTGCTTCTCCTCGAGATCTCGTAGGAACCGCTCTCGTTGCAGAAAAGGATAGTTGCAACCAAGGTGTGTAAAGAAGGTATTCGCGAGGTGCATGATGAGCTCGCTGGGAGGCACTGGTGATGTGTCATAGAATGGAAGATTCAGTGGTGTCCGCAAATCTGATTCCACTGCAGCTGGCGTGTTTGTGAACATCGAGGCACCTCCGTGTTCGGCGGTTGCAGCGTTCAGAGACGGCGACATGATGCCATCAGTCGACGATCGCGCCATGTCGGTATCTGAGCGCTTGACCTTGACGACCATCTGCTTGAAGCCAGGCATGATTGCTGTTGGTCCCAGCCATCGGAAGTAAGGCATCCGGTTTCGTGATCCGGACAGAAGGGAGTGGTCGCTCGTCGACTTGGTAGACGCCATATCCGGGGCCGACTGTACTCTCGCCAGACTCAACGCTGGATCAATGGCCAGAGCAGGACGCTTGTGGGGCAGGTCGTCGGGTTCCTCCTTGATCGGCCTGTTCTGCCCGAACAAGGCTGCCCTCTTCGCTCGCGCAGCATCATCCTGCATTGTCCAGCCCCGTTGGACGCTTTTGGTTGTTGAGGTACTTCGCGTGATCGATATCGTACTTTTCCAATGCCTCCTCAACCGTACTTCCCCTCCCCGTCCACACCACCCTCTTCTCGTCAATCGGAGCCAGCCATAGTGTCAGCTCGTCCTTGCGAATGTCATACGTGACATAGCAGCCCGGCTCATTGCAGCCTGTCAGATAATAGAAGTATCTCTCTTGCCGGAAAGGTGGGCCTTGATCAGAGTTGGCCCATAGTACATTTGGGCTTCCTGAAAGAGCAATGAGACCGTGATGTACACCAAGAGCTTCTGCAACTCGGCGGGCGTGCGTTTTGGCTGGGTACTTCTCGATCATGGCGTACTGTAAACGGATCGCGAGCTCGCTGGAAGGTTGGACGTCATGCGCATCTTGGCCATGATAGAGGCGCTTGGAGGAGAAGGACGCCATGGCACGGCTCACAGTCGTGAGCAAGTGTGATCAAAGGTCCTTCTATGGATAAGAGGACGTGAACGAATAGTTATTACACTATCACGGTGCAGCCGAGCTAGCTTGAAGCTGTCACCTATAAGCGCGCTAGCCCGACCATGGAAGGTAGATTGCATCGTCCGCGTGGGGTAGACATCTCTAGCAATGCATGCACTTCATGCACACCATTCTTTTCTAGAGCCCCATGCTTCGTTGATCTTTGTCCTGGAGCGCCCTCATCCATCTGCGCCAAGGGCACATTGCAATGGGGATTCGCGATGGATGCATCCTTTGCCGGCATAGACTATAATTGCTTTACTGTCGTTCGAAGCCGCATATACCTCTGACAAGCACTTCCCAACGCATTGCGATTCAGATCTGTCATGCTACTCCATCTCGCGAGCTTATTCCCAAGTAAATTTCCGCTCTTCTCTGATCTATCTCACCCCTATGACTGCACTGCCTCATGCGTACATTTGAATCTAGCAATAGTCGGATCAGGATCACTGGCCCGGTTCACCTCTGCCGCCCGAGTGTTGACATAAATGTGCTCAAGGTCTCACTTCTTCACGTTCTTTGCCACCTTCGAGCTGACGCACGTGTGCTCCAGCCTCCAGCCGCTGCTGACTGGACACGAGCGTGTAGCTGTAGCGCACGATATCTGGCAGCTTGGCAACGACATCGAGGTCTCTTCAACCGGAGAGCCGACAACGGTCTCGAGAGGCTGGACCAATGCGAATTCGTTGAAGTCGTCGCCAAAGCTGTTAGTCGTCTGTCCCCAAGAGATCACGCATTCCACTATCACGAACTCTGCGGACAACGACCCTAGAACGCCATGCCGTGCTGGCTGACCATCCAGCTCCGGGCTCACCTCTGAGATGCATGCTACATCTTTAGGCACAGCAAAGACGTCCCCACCGACCAGGCTAATGTACTATCCAGTCGGTGGAGTGAGATCTTGACGTTGGAACGTATTGCCAGAGGCTGGCGCATGGTTGCCGTTGTAGGCATTGGGTGAGGGACCATTATTGCCAAGGACGAAGGTCTTGCCGCGGGATGAGTTCGACGCCAAAGCATCCAGGAACCTGGCTTGACTTCTTACATCAGCAACTACGCCGACGTAGATCTCTTGCGATTAAGCCCTGTGTTGGAGGACGAAAGGGCAACGCAAGACTGGAAGGTGGAGGTGATTACAAGTCAGTGGGTGACCTGAGACAGCGACTGCACAGCATCCAACGGCTGAAGCGCGCGCAGGACTTCAACTCAATGTTGAGCTGGTGCTGTCCAGTCACCTTTCCTATATGGCCGTCTGAAGGCGGACACTAGGCCCTTACAGTCTTGAACATGACGTATTTTTCTCATCCGAGGTTAGGTCGAAGGCGGTCTCAAGCCTGGCCGGTTATGTCAGGCATTCGTTCGCGATGTGTGAGAGGGAGAGTCATCTCATAGTCGTCGCGCCTTCCTCGAGGCAGCACCTGCCATGTCAAGGACCGATTCCACAATAGGAAAATGTCACATGGTGTGTCCAAACGAAGCCAGAGGACACCACCAAAAGGTCATGTCGCACTCCCTTGCATGTCTACCTAGGACAGTGTCTGTCTACTCGATTGTTGGCGGAGCAACGAGCGGAAGTAAGCCATGGTATTTGTGGCCAATCCGCGCATGCCCGTGCTCGCTCTTTGCGATTACTCAAGCCGAGGCTCAGCCTTGTCACGCAGCGCGCTTCTGCCCAGTACCTCACGCAAAATTTGGCTGCGACCACTCAATTAGATCGACGGTGTAGGCAAGAGTCTTGGGGTAGTTCTACGGGCGCAAGACGCAGCCGTACAGCATTCATTTATACACACGGCGCTTGGGAGCAGGCTTCCGCCTATACTCTAGCTGACAAGCAACACTACGCTTCCCAACTGCCTCCTCAAATCCTCGCGATTGACATCATGCGTGTCCTCGACCTCACCCCACTGCTGCAGCTGATGCAACAGCTCTAATGATGATGCCTCCGCCGCTTCGTCAATCTCAAACTTATCATTTCCTGGCACCCCTTCCAAATGCTTGAACTGCTGACTCCACGATACCAGCAGTCTCGCGGCGATCAGCAAAGACTTAGTCGCCAGCACTCCTCGCTCCAACGCAGCGAGCTCAAAGGCAGGGAGATCGGCGATCCAGCCTTTGATCACTTCGCGAGTCATCTTGGGCTGCTTTGACGGGATGATTGAGTCCTCGCCGAGGACCGGGAAGATATCTACGCCGCCGAAAACGTGAGTCTTCAGAAACGCGATGATGGGCTCTGCTGCCTCTTTCTGCCGCTGTCGTAGCTTGCCGTTCTCTGATTCCGGATCGTAGGGGTTGTTGCGCTCCGGTGCCCAGCAGAGCAGAGTATCCGTGGCCAAGTATCGCATCAACATCTTCACCACCGCTTGTCGTATTGACGCATCGCCATTCTTATCAGCATTCTCCATGTCGACCGCCCGCGATGTGAGAGACGTAAGGGGAATGTAATGCTGTTTCAGGGCCTGCTGTGCCGAGACCAACTGATCCCACTCCATTGCTATCGAGGCGGCAAGTGCACGCTTGCCTTTCGGAAGCTGTAGAATCTGTCGCGAAGCTGTCCGTACTGGTCTCGTATCGAGCATGACTTGGAGGCCATCTGGTGTGTCCTGTACACTGACATTCCGCCAGAATCGCTTTTGAAGTGCTGTGGTGGGCTTGGCTGGATTGATCTTCGCTTGCTGGCCTTCCTTCAGCAGTTCTGCTTGCTGCTTCCTCCGAGCGACGCGATCTTGTACGAAGGTCACGGAAGCATGGGGTGCCGATGGGGGAGGGCCAGGGACTGTGGGATGGGGCAGAGGAGTGGCGTCTTGTCGGGGGGTCTTGTGGAGGTAGCGTAGGCAGGTATATGTCGAAGGCCGAACGCGGCGCACACTCATCGATGATGTAGCCTTAGCGGCGCGGGATACACAAAAGTCCATGATGTATGCAGAGGTGACGAAAGCGACGTACATTCAGAGAGCGGGCTTGAAGGGAGATGGGCATGGCGGGACCATCCGCTGCAGGGCAGAGCCGCAAGCCGGGCTCCGAGCTGCACAAGCGGCGGCAGTTAAGAGGAGCAGGCGGAGAAGATGGCCCTTCTGGACGATCTGTGAGTGTGGGGAAGTGTCGGGCAACTGGGGACGACCCGGGCACCGGCGGCAACATTCTCTTCTCTTTAGCCTTCCCATCCGTCGCACGCCTCCTGCTGCGCACCATCCCGAAGTCGCCGCGATCAGCATTGTGCATTCTCTGGGGGGGAAAGCTGAATTGTTGTTGTTTCGCAGTGCATGTGGTCGAAGGATAGAGAAGAGACGGGTGTGGGCGATATCGCATCGTAGTAGCGGGCCGTAGGAGAAGGACGGGATGGCAGAAGACACCGCTGACATGGACTCGGCGCAAATGCTGCAAAAGAACCAGCCGAAGCAGCTGCGATTCGTCACAAATTATGGAGCTCCGCACCCGAAGAGGTAGGCACGCGATCGCACCTTCCCAGGTTGACTGGCATCTGACCCGACTTCAGGCGTCGAATTGGCGCGGCTTGCCTCACGTGCCGGAAACGCAAGACCGCATGTTCCGGCGAACGACCGTACTGCGAAACGTGCAAGCAGAACAGGCAGGAGTGCGCAGGTTATTCGGCAGATGCGCTTCCGCCCAACCACAAGCGGACTGCGTCCGAGGTAGGGTCGCGGCGCGCATCAGATGGCAGTACAATGCAGGATGATGCTGCGCGAGCGAAGAGGGCAGCCTTGTTCGGGCAGAACAGGCCGATCAAGGAGGAACCCGACGACCTGC
>DAHZQE010000355.1:0-6958 GCA_027409005.1 Ferrimicrobium sp.
GACTCACACTCGGTGTCACTAGCCACCGGACTCACACTCGGTGTCACTTGCCACCAGGCATCAGACGATCTATGCGAGAAAATCAGGTGTGAGTCGCACCTTCCCCGATCCGCCTCGTAGATCTAGTACCGCCGCTTCAAACGGACCGAGCTCACGCAGTTCACCCCGACTAAACAATGGTCTCTCAACCTTGTGAGTGCTTGTGGTGAGACGTAGGAACCCACCTCGTTGCCATCCAACCTCAGCATGATCTATGGTTCCAAAAAGCTCCTCCAGCATCCGCAGTGTCTCGATATCTCCGATACCACCAAGTACTACGGTAGTGCCAAATAGGGTGAGTAAACCTCGCATCAACGCCGGCCAGCGCTCTCGTGCCTGGGAGAGATCTTGGAGGGCCCCAAGCAAATAAACTCCTTGGCTGACTCCCTCCGACAACAACGAACCGAGTGAGGGCAGTGGGGCTATATTAGCCATCTCGTCGAGTAGTAACGCGACTTTTGGCTCTGCGCCAATAGCCGTCGAACGATAGGCTGCTCGTCGGATCTCGTCTAAAAGCGCCACTACAACCGGAGCCACCACCGTCTGCACCAACGACGGTGATACCACCAGAAGGAGATCTTGACTCACGACGAAGTTGGAGGGCACGAACTCCTCTCCATCTTGTTGATCCCGAAAGCGGTAGGCGGCCAAGGCTGCTGAGGTCGACGAGATGATCGCAGATCGCTCCCTCGCCTCGGTTCCCAATATCCCTTGAAGCACCTCTACGGCACGTTCCTCACCCGAGAACTGCAGGGTATCGAGGGCCTCAGCAAAATCGCGTCGATCGATCCAGCTAGCAACGACGCTGGCCGATACCCCCGACAGTTGCGCCGCCAGCAAAAGCGGCGCCAGGAGTGCCTTAGCGCGGTCGATCCAGTGACGATCAGCCGATGATCCAGTACCTAGTGCTACGGCGACGAAACCCTCTGCCACCAGTACCGCCTCTTCAAGATTGACCGATGCCGCCACTGGTGACCAGCTCGCTCGGCACACACCATCGGGCAACGGGAACTCCCCGCTCGGATCGAAAACCCAGACGGTACCAACTTCTCGACGTCGAACCAAAATGGCGTCTAGGATGTCGTTCTTGGTGGAGGTGACGACGACAGCTCCTGGGAAAAGACGAGCGTTGGGGATCACCAACGACGACGTCTTACCCGACCTCGGGGGTCCAAGCACGAGTAGGTGCGATCTATCAGAGGTAAAGAACGGGGCACCACCCGCCTGTCGCCCCAGGTAGAACATGAGCCCTACTCGATGACCAACCCTTGCGCGCACAGCGCATCGGCCTCATCTCGATCGACTCCTATCTCCTCTAGAATACCCCTCGAATCGTAGCTGAGCTCTGGTCGTGATCGTCGATCTTCGTCGGTTTGATGGCTGAATCTGGGAGCAGGAGCGGGCTGGGTAAAGCCACCTACCTTAACAAAACTTCCACGCTCCTGGTGAAAAGGGTGCTCAAGCGACTCGCCCATAGTTAAGACTGGAGTAACGCAGGCATCCGAGAACGCAAAGACCTCTTCCCAGTCTGAACGAGAACGACCAGCAAACTCCTTCTCGAAAGCAGCCTCCATCTCCGGCCACAGCTGATGATCGTACTGATTCTTGACGTTGAATCTATCACCCACACCTAACGTGGTGACCAGCTCGTTAAAGAACTGAGGCTCTAGCGCACCTACGGCCAACCAGCGATCATCCTTGGTGCGATAATTTCTATAGAATGGGGCACCGCCGTCGAGCAAGTTGCCTCCAGGAGCAGCCGACCACCCTCCATCTTGAAACATCGAGTAGATCATGGTCATCAACAACAAGGAACCATCGACCATAGCAGCATCAACCACCTGACCACGTCCGGTCCTATGAGATTCAATCAACGCGGCTAGCACACCAGCGACGAGTAGCATTCCTCCACCACCAAAGTCTCCAACTAGGTTGAGTGGAATGGTCGGGCCATGCTCCGATCCGGCAATCGAGCCCAACACACCCGAGAGCGAGATGTAGTTGATATCGTGCCCAGAACGTGTGGCCTTCGACCCCTCTTGGCCCCAGCCAGTCATCCTTCCATAGATAAGTCGTGGATTCACCGCCATCAACTGCTCTGGTCCGAGGCCCAGGCGCTCCATAACACCTGGTCGGAAGCCTTCAATGAGAATAGAGGAGCGGTCCACAATCCTCAAAATTAGCTCGGTAGCACCTGGTTTCTTCGCATCGATTGCGATGGCACGCTTACCTCTGCCCATCAGATCTGCGCCGATTCCTGGACGCTTCGGTGGATCTATCCTGATCACGGTCGCCCCAAGATCAGCCAACATCATGCCCGCAAACGGTGCCGGTCCAATCCCCGCCATCTCAACGACTCGAATCCCTTGCAGCGGTCCCACAATCTACTCCCCCGCCTCGCCAACCGTAGCTAGCATCTCTTTCGCCAGCCTATTCCAACACCAAGGTGGCAGGTCGTGGCCGAGCCCGGCAAAGATGAGCAGCCGCGACGACCTGAGTACCCGAAAGGTATCAACACCACCCGAGACGTTCACCAGTGGGTCGATCGCTCCATGAACAACCAGCGACGGGAGCCCCTCTAAGGTCGACAGCGCCACCGAACGATCTGGAGAGGCCAGAATGGCGGCTAGCTGGCGAGCGCTCGAAAATGGATCTTCAACTCCAGCCGATCTCAATCTAGCTCTATTCCTTGCAATCCGATCGACGATAGCCTGCCGCTCTAGATGTGAGCGTGGTTGGGCCACTACGATCTCCAACGGCTCCTCTGGATCTGGATTCAGCAGTGCCGCCAGCGCCAGCTCGCTCGGCTGCCCCACCCCTGCTCGTCCTGTAGATCCGAGCATACTGACGATCGAGAGGACACGTTCTGGCTCCTCGATCAGAAACTGCTGGGCGACCATCGCTCCCATCGAAACTCCGACTAGATGGACCCTGTCAATCTCAAGACGATCAAGAAGTTCCAGCAGATCATCAGCCATGTCGGCAAGGGTGTACGGTGCGAACTCACGACGCCCTAGGTAGATCGAGAGGAGATCCGGAACGCCGTCGCTCTCCATCCGAGTCGAGAGACCACTATCACGCTGATCGTAGGTCAGCACCCGATAGCCAGCCCCAAGAAAGAGTTCGATAGCCCACGTAGGCCAATCGGTCATCTGCCCGCCTAGGCCATGGACAAAGACCACGACCGGACGATCCGGAGGACCGATCAGTTCATACTCCAACCGCACCCGCGTGGGGTTAGCCATCAGCGAACTCACAGACAAGAGTTACCGTTGGGTTCGGCAGCACGAGGCCCTGCTCAAGTGCAGACTGGATTGCAACGTCCTCACGCGGAGTTAGACAGAGACGTCTTCGAGTCGAGATCACCTGAGTTGCCGGGTCTGAGGCTCGACGCACTCCAGCACCAAGAGCCACCTTCGGGGTCATCCCCATCATGACAAGCGCCCCTATAACCTCGACCGCGCTTGGGGCCGTGGGTCGCTCGAGTTGATGAAACTGCCTCCAAAGAAGATTGAGTCCATAATGGGGATGGTAGAGGGTCATCTCTAGGACCACGCCCACCTTGGCATGGGCAATCAACCCGCCTAGAAATCCAAAAAGATCATCAACGTTATAGACGACGTTCTGGGAGGTCACCACGTCATAGAGCTCTAAGTCGGGCTCGAGCGCAAAAAAATCCCCCACTCTCGTCTCGACAAGCAGCTGAGGAATTGACTCGCTCTCAAGCGCAAGCATCTCTAGCATCGCCGCATCGCGGTCGACTGCGAGTAGAGACTGGATGAAAGAGCCGATTGGGAGTACGCAGGCTCCTGCACCTGCACCCACATCGAGAACACTCCGGGAGGGCGAACGATCTAGCAAGTCAACGATCGCCTCCTGCGTGCGATTCAAGGGTCCATCGTAGAAAGGGCTGAACGCTCTCGGATCGAATGACCACGGAGAGTCCGGTGCCACAGCGAGGAGATCATCGGGTATCGCCCACTCACGCAACTCTCTTGACCAACGACTGCCGAGCTCATCCCTGACCGCTTGATCTGCGTTCATTTACTCCCTCGCTGTTCACCATCGAGATCGCGCAGTAGTGACGCTTTGGCCTGTTCGAACTCTAAGTCGCTCAAGAAGCCACCTGCGCGTAAAATCGAGAGTCGCTCAAGTCGACTCAGCGAATCTGCGCCGGTATTGTTAGCGTCGGAGGTGGGCAGCTCCGGGTGATCTGCGTCGCCAAGGCTTGCGAGCAGCTGCCGGAGGCGTACCGGGTTCGGCACGAACGTGACGAGTTCGTCGCCAAGCGCATTTCCAGAGTCGATATGAAGGCGACCAAAATGGAGGATCCTGCCGATGATTCCCTGCTCGGTGGTGATGTCATTGACGTGGCGCAATGGGATCTCACTCGTCCGACGCAGTAGCACACCTCGCGAAAACCGGACCCTTCGGTCGGTAACCACCAACATCTCGAAATACCACTGCAACCCCCTGAATATCAGGTTGATCGCCGCCAGTGCCAAGATTACAAGCCCAGCGAGACTCAACAAGGCGAGATTGAAGGTTGTCAATACAATAGCGATGATGCATGCTGCCGCAAAGGTAGATACAGGTCCGAGCACCAGCCACCAATGCGGATGGATAACCGCTACCACCCTCTCACCTGGGTCAACCATGGCGCCCACCATACGTTGCGTGCGCAAAGAGAGTTGACCAAGGCCTGATGTGATCGGCGGCTCGTGCTGGGTCATGGACCGCAACCTACGCGAGCTTCTGAGCGATCGTCGCAGCCGACTGCAGCACGCTTCCATCAGCGCCTTGGGTGACGGGAGCGTACGTTGGCCGCTCCATCGCCTCACGAATATCGCTAGCCAGCTGCTCGGCTAAAGTCTGCTTAGGTTCAAGGAAGAGGTAATGCGAGAGCGAACCGGGAATGGTATTTGCCTCATTCAGAAACAGTTCGCCGGCATCATTGGCGAGGAAATCGATTCTCGTCACGCCGCGAGCCTGAATTAGAGTAGCCGTTCTCTCCGCGATCTGGCGAAGCTGCTCCTCCGTCTCCGGCTTCAGCAGAGCAGGTAGTTCGCGTGGCGCCGAGGCCATCCCGGTGCCTGGCTGATACTTGTCTGAGTAGGTCAAGATAGCCGCTGCCCCCGCTGTACGGGTTGGTCGTTCGATCGCGGAGAGTGTGAGCTCCGGATAGCTCCGGATAGCAATCTGAAGATCATAGAGATCGTCACGAAACGGTTCCACTACTGCGCCTGAGCGAAGATGGACACTGCTACGGATTCGATCCCGAAGCGTAGCCTGATCGCGCACCACCTCAATACCAATCGACGAGCCACCAAAGCGCGGCTTCACGATATAGGGACCCTCAAAGGGGATCGCGCCGTCGCCAGCCACCCGAGGAAGAACGGGCAGTCCCGCAGCCGCCGCGAGCGCCGCAAAGCTAAGCTTATCCATACCAATCGCAGCCGTCGCAGCGGATGGGCCAGTGTAACGCAGTCCGGCGAGGTCCATCGTGGCCTGTATGGATCCATCTTCGCCGGGGCCACCATGACAACAGTTGACGACTACAGAGATAGCCAACATCTCCAACTTTGGCCGAAGACCCGAAGATAGGCTCCCAAATCCTGACCGACCTCCCACGATCAACATAAGCGGTTCAGCCTCGGCAGGGACTCCCTGTGCAAATGCCGGAGCCTCCAGGGTCGGGGGCACGCGATAGAACTCACCAGTCTTAGACCAGTAAATTCCAACGACTGACCTCTCGGTGCGCAAGAGCGCATGCGCCGCCTGCAGCCCAGTCAGGATCGAAATATCGTGCTCCGGCGAGGGGCCCCCAAAGAGGACCGCGGTCATCATATCCATGTCAGCTCCACCACTCAACGACCTCCATGGTCTGAACCATCACGTGCTTGCCAAACGCTCTATGCAACTCACTCTACCCCACCCAGACTAACTCAGACCCCAACCTCACTCCAGGCGCGCGAGACTCTTAGAACCAAACCGACGACAGAGAGGTAACTCCGCAACGAGGACCATTGGTGTCATCGCCAGTTGCCTAAAACAATTGCCATCGCCTCCTATTGGTGTCATCGCCAGTTGCCTAAAACAATTGCCATCGCCTCCTACGGGTAATGGTCAGGGAGATCGTTCTCATAGAGTACGACATCGCCCGACTTGGCACTCCGTTTGATATAAGCAATTGCGCTGTCTCTGTCCTTCACGGGTACCACAGCATCCAACCGGGTGCCCTCGGCTGTTGCCTGAGCTTCAGCAGCTCCCTCCATCAGCGCGATGCGGTTGGTCATACCGACCACAACCAGTTGATTGGCGACCTGACCTACGGCCTTGCCTAGCGCGTAGTTCTCTGGATACTGACGTTTGCCAAGCTCTACCATCCCAGGCGTCACTACGAACTTGGTGGCCGCCTCACCACCACGTCGTTGGAGTGCCGCCAACGCTCGCCTAGCTCCTGCGGGGTTAGAGTTGTAGGTATCATCAAGAACCTCAACGCCACTATCTGGCACCACTGCAGTCACTAGCCGATTGGCAGGAGACTTGACCAGTCCGAGGCGGGATTGTAGTGCCTCAGGAGCTACACCGCACTCAAGAGCAGCCGCCACCGCGCACGCGAGGTTTGTAGGAGCGATATCCCCGGCGTCGATCTTGGCGAGCTTTTGGCCATGTAGGTAGACGACGAGTTCGCCCTCCTCGTTCGGCTTAACGGTTACATCTGCATCGAGTTGGATCGCAGATACCTTCACAATACGACGGTCGGTGGCGCTACCCGCAAGCGCCTTAGCTGCAAGCGCAAGCCGTGGATAGTCGACATTGATTATCACAACCGACGCCTGCTCTGTTATCTCCAGCTTCGCACGCAAGATAGACGCCTCTGAGCCAAAGCGCTCGAGATGAACCGGACCAAGCGCGG
>DAHZQE010000361.1:0-4388 GCA_027409005.1 Ferrimicrobium sp.
TTGTGTCCGCGTGGTGAAGTTCTGCCGCAATCCATGTTGGATCGTAGGATTAGGTGGAGCTGAGTTGAACATGCATCCAAAAGTTCACGACCTGCGAATCAGGGGAAAGAACTCTTGGCATGGCTTTGCTCTCGAGGCGGCTCTGGCTTTGCAGCAGTAGTAGATCAGGGAAGGGATGACAGTCTTTGATTCGCGCTTAGTCCGAGTTGCGGCACTCCGAAATTGTCCTCGATCGTCTTCAGTAGCGAGTAGTGGTCCATTGGTTGTGACAAAACGGTCCCTCTCGATAGGCCAGGTTCGATGACAAGGGTCAGAACGTGGCCTCCTCCAGAAGAGGTGATGGCGCCAGAAGATGACAGCCCGCGATTATCGCCGCCATTGCCCTCGTCCCATGTAATGTAGAGAGCCCCGTTGTCCTTCCATGCGGAAGACGAAGTGATCTGGCTGACCATATTTTGCAGCCAGCTCGCCGCGGTGGATGCTGGGCAGTTGTGCCCGTCATTGCATATGTTCGGGGTTATCCATACAAAGCTTGCCAGTTTCGCCGAGGATGAGCCGAGTTGAGATGTGAGTTCGCTGAGTGGCTTTATATTCGCGCACAGCGAAGTCGATGTTCGAATGTTTTCGAAATACACGAAGGGGTCATGTTTTCCGGCATAGAGGCCGCTGGGTGCATAAGGGGAGAGATAGCAGCTGTTTGGAATCGATTCCATATATGCGGCCCAGGAGACGCCTTTTTGACTGAGTTCGGTTGGAAGATTTGCGGAGTTTACGAAGCATGACACGCAGTCAGACGAGATGCCAAACGTCGATCCCCCGATTAAAGACAGATAGTTGGGGAGCGATGGGTGAGTTGTGGCGTAGTAGTTTGTGGCGTAAGCCCAGGAGTGTGCAAGACTGCTAAGTTGTGGAGTTGCCATAGCCGCCCTGTAGCCCAGGTTTTCCATGATTATCACAAAGACGTGTGGATGCTTTGGTCCAGGCTGAGCAGCCACAGCAGGTTTGGTGGCCGTTGTCGGACTTGGCACCGACGTTGGCGTAGTCGACGAAGGGCTTCGGGTTGAGGTCGTCTTCGCAGGCGAGGAACTGGTTGCACCACAGCCGGAGAGCGCAAGAATTGTGAAAAATGTTGCGAGATAAGTCAGCGGTTGTTTAAACATGTTTCTAGTAGGGAAGACAAAAGTGCGGTGCGTCCTTTCCATTCTATGGTCAATTTCTCCGCCGCGTTATTCGCCCGTGATCGCTATCTGTCGCACTCCATCATTCGATGGTTTATGGAAAGGTGTGGGTTCTGCAGGAACGCATGACCGAAAAGCTCTTGTACATAGCTGGGTCGCCTCGTCAAGCAGATTGATCAACCAGGGCGATGTACCACGTCGGTGAGGACATGTAAGGGTCGCGCAAACGGCGAAGCATAGGGTTAGGGAGAGCTGTGCGTTCCTCAATGAGATAAGGTAAACTCGTGAGAATACGCTAGAGGTTGTGTCCTAACACCGATAGCATCTCCGCGTTGGTCAAGCACCGACGCCCGCTTTGTCTACAATCTCGGTCTCGAACAGAGAGACCTCTGGCAGCCAGATCGTGTTCAAAAAATATGATATAAAACTCAGCGAAAGAATTGCCGCTAGGAAGATACTTGTCTCAGGAATGGGTCCCTTTGGAGGTAACAGGACGCAGAGGAAAATCGCACGCAGAGCCTATCTGGGCTGAGCCTAGCGTCCCGAAGCCTCAACTACTGGAACTGTTAGTCGGACACTAATTCAGAAGTCCTCGTCCATTCGGGAGAAAAAGGATGTCAAGTTGGCCGGCAAACTGGGGTGTAGCTTTTCTCCAACTTTCATCTATGGCGTATAAGCAGGTCAGTTCTGAGGATACCATCACTTGTGATCTCTGGGTGTCGACCCAGCGATAGCGGGGCCAACTACAATGTCGAGAGATCTCATTGCTATTTATATGAAAATGTGCAACGGATGAAAGAGTTTCAGGTTATCTAATGCAACCCAAAGCGAGAGTGAAATGACACAAGTACTCCAGAGTTACAGCCAGGGCCGGTGGCAGTCAAGCCAGGGCGATACCTCATCTCTTTTGGATGCGTCCACGGGCGAAGAGGTTGCGCGCATTCCGAAGAAGGGCCCGGATGTGGCAGCGATGCTACAGTTTGCCAGGAAGATCGGTGGTCCTGAGCTGCGCAAGCTCACCTTTGTTCAGAGGGCTGCGATTCTCAAGGACTTAGGAAAGTATCTATTCAGCCATCTTGACGAATTCGTCGACATATCGTTGCGTACAGGGGCTACACGACGCGATACAGCGGTAGATGTGGACGGAGGGATAGGAACGGTTGCGGTCTATGCAAGCAAGGCTGCTAGGGAACTGCCTGAAAAGACAATTCTTTACGACGGTGACATTGAGCCTCTCGGCAAAGGAGGGACCTTCAGTGGCAGGCACATCTACAGTTCAAAGCTTGGCGTTGCTGTTCAGATAAACGCCTTCAACTTTCCCGTCTGGGGGATGCTGGAGAAATTTGCTCCCGCATTTCTCGCTGGAATGCCATCGGTGGTAAAGCCCGCAAGTCAGACGGCATACCTTACGGAAGCCGTTGTCCGCAGGATCATAGATTCTAATCTGCTGCCTGAGGGTACGATCTCTCTTCTGTGCGCCGGTCCTGCCGGTTTGATAGAGAACCTCACAAGCCAGGACACGGTCTCGTTTACAGGCTCCGCCAGCACCGCACAGGCTCTGCGAAGTCACGATGTCGTTACAGGCCGCTCCGTTGCTTTCAATGCAGAGGCGGACTCTATCAACTGCTCGATCCTCGGTACCGACATCATAACTGAGGATGACGAATTCGAGATTTTCGTCAACCAATTGGTGACTGAAATGGTGATAAAGGCCGGCCAGAAATGTACCGCCATCAGGAGGGCATTTGTTCCCGTGTCGATAATTGACGATGTCGCCGAAGCGGTCTCGGCTAGACTTTCGGAGATCGTCGTAGGGAACCCTTCAGACCCGACTGTTCAGATGGGCCCGCTCGCCAGTCTTGGGCAACGTGATGAGGTTCGAAAGAACTTGCAGAAGCTGCTGGCTGTGTCTCAGGTCGTGTTCGGGGATCCAGACAAGGTGAAGCCGCTGGGTGCCGACGGTGATCGTGGTGCCTTTGTCTCGCCGCTACTCCTGCGGGCTGACGATGTCTTTGTCCCAGAAGTCCACTCGGTTGAGGTCTTTGGGCCTGTGTGCACGCTCCTGCCTTACCAGACCTTTGGAGAGGTGATAGATGCGGCGTCGTTGGGTGATGGGAGTCTTGTTGGCTCGATCGTGACCACCGATACAGCACTTGCGAAGGTGCTCATTTCCGGATTGGCGCCATGGCATGGACGGCTTCTTGTGGTGGATAGTTCCAGCGCGGGGGAATCAACTGGACATGGAATCGTGATGCCGCAGATGCTCCATGGAGGTCCTGGTCGTGCCGGTGGTGGAGAAGAGTTGGGAGGTCTGAGGGCTATGAAACACTACATGCAAAGGACCGCTGTCCAGGGAAGCCCAAGCCTTCTGCAGTCTCTCTAGAACTTAGCGCCTGGCAGCTAGATGGCGGGATGGGTCTGCCTGAGACATTTAGTTGGCTGCTAATTAGCGGATTCCGCAGGATCAGAGTTGTCCAACTGCTTCGCATAGTGCGCGTTGCGGCACTCGTTTTCAGAGCCGACTCTCATAGATCGCGAGAAGTGCCTGTCTGCCCATTTCGGAGATGATGCTTAAGTAGATACCCCGACGAGGAGCGCCAAGCGCCTAGCCACATAGACAGCTATCATCTTGCGAATTAGGTGCATCGTATCGGAAATGCTTTAGCAGGCATGGACGTTATCCAGCAGTGTTTGGGTGCCAACGTCTGGCCCCCTTGCAGTTGCGCCTTGTGAATTCACCTTGCCGAGTGGACGAAGAACGCGCGTCTGGTCAACTGGTCTGGCTGGTTAGTTTGCGCCATTCCCTAGGGCCACCTGGCGAGGTGCCCTTGAGTATGACGAGAACCAGGTATGCGCTTATCGGGAGCAGTCGAATCCATGGACGATTTGGCCACCGTGAAGCGGTGATTAGGCTTGCAGCCCCTGCCGCAGCGGTCAAGACCCATCCTTCGGGCGAACGGGGGCCGAGTCCCCATCCGAACCGGCGTGGCCCGAACCACGCCTTCTTTCCTATCAGAGGAGAGGTTCGCATGCCATGATTCTACCATCGTGGTCTTGCAAGATCGAGGTCTTTATTCCTTCTGCACTGCCGTAATGACGGACCGCCGAGACATTGCCTGGAGTCTTGAGCGGAGCTTGGGTGGCTGGATTTACGCGACTCGTAGAGCGTAAGCGTGAGGTTATTTGTTGTCGGGTGGATAGTCGTACCAG